>WJIO01000297.1 GCA_014730235.1 Candidatus Poribacteria bacterium | reverse complement strand
TGAAAGGTGACTGATCCAGATCACTGGTGTTGATGCTGTCCCCCAGATTCTCAGGGGTGGTCCAGCCTCCTCCGGGCTTCCGCTCAGTCACCCATATATCGTATTTCCCCTTCCCGCCCGGACGGTCGCTTGCGAAGTAAAGTATCCGGCCGTCGGAGGAAAGTGAGGGTTGCTTTTCACTGTGACGTGTATTGATCACCGGTCCCATGTTCCTCGGGATGCTCCATACACCTTTCCGGTTCTCGGACAGGTAAAGATCGCATAGCCCATACCCCTCCGCACGTCCGCAACCGGTAAAAACCATGAAATTCCCGTCTCCGGAAATGGATTGCGCACCCTCATTGTCCGGGGTGTTGAGGGGTGCCCCCACATTGCGGGCCTGTGTCCATTGCCCGTTCTGAAACCGGCTGAAATAAAGGTCCTCCTGTTTTCGAGATCTGAGGTGGGGATTGATCCTGTCAATGGGCAGCAGGGTGGTGAATACCAGCATCTCCTCATCTGCTGACAGGCTGGGCCAGTATTCATCATAGGGGGTGTTGATATTGGGACCCAGATTGACCGGTTCAAATTCCACCGGGTTCTTTTCGGCCGTCTCCGCAAAGCGTGCATTGACCAGTCCCTTTTCAGATGCCTCTCTCAAACGGGGATTTACAGGGCCGGTCTCGAGGAATGTTTCGTAGTAGTCTGCCGCCTCTTCATACCGGCCGAGCTGATGGGCATGGCCGGCCATGAAAAAAAAGGCATTCGGGAAAAATTCGGGATCGATATCCACGGCATGCTGGTATGCATCCAGTGAAGCTTCCGTTTGTCCGGCATCCGCATAAGTCTGCCCCACCATGAGGTAGGCTTCAATGAAGGCAGGTGCATACTCAATGGCCTTTTTCAATTCGGCCACGGCCTTTCCGTAGTTGCGCAGCAAGTACTGCCGCCTGCCCGCTTCATAGTGACCGATGGCCCGTTTGTTGTCTGTGCTCAGCTCTTCCTGGGCCACGAGGCCAGGCTGAATGAGAAAAAGCAGACAGAACAAAACCAATCTCATGCTGGAGGGAGGGCATAAATCATACCAATGCCTGACAAAGTTATATATATTTATAGCTAATCAGTAAGAAAGCAGCAGCGCTGCACAAAGAACTGAGGATGTCTCAGTCTGATCAGAAAAGCATTCTCAACTTATTAAGTACATTGCTTCGGTGCAATCATGACAGCCAGGCAGTGATGGGAGCAGTAAAGCCACAGGATAGCCGTTCTGCTGTCCATTGACCAGTATAACAAGATGCTGGAACAACTGGAAGAGATCGATGATATCGTGGCATATGATGCAGCCAAAGCCCGGGACGATGAGATCATTCCTTTTGAGCAGGCTGTAAAGAAGATTGAGAAGGATCGATTGCCGCGCGGCAACCGCATAAGGGCCCGTGCATGACTGCTGCTCAGAACTCCCATCCTGATATCAGAGCAAATCTCTTCATCGACCTTGCTGATCAGAGACAGGCGCCGGCTTACCCACGAAGGACTATGGCCAACGATCTTTGCCAACCTGCGCTGGTCCAGATCACCACCCTCCAAAAGAGACTGTAATATCATTGCCTCTTCCCACACCTCCATGGACTGGTTCGTGCGGTTATAACTCAACAGCATAACCTTGGCCTGGGACTCATCTACTTCCAGTAAACGGCATTCAAGGGTGTCCATAACAAGCACCTCGGCGGCGGCCAGGCGCTGGTTTCTGGTAGAATTTGTACATCTCCGGTCTTTCTGGAGCCAGTCAAGGAAGTCCAGAATGGTTTCCCGGTAAAAATGGGTGAGAGTCAACCTATCAGCTGCTATATGTCTGACTTTGTCCATATAAGTAAGCACAAGGGTAAAAGTATCTCTATACGATCTTATTGTATGGGAGCTGGCCCCCCCTTTCTCCGACAAGGTATTCCGTGAAGAACTTTGTCAGGTATTTTGGTCCTCGTTAAAAATCTGCGTTGCTTGACAGGCTGCTGTACAGATGTGAAGTGATAAATCTATCGGGAATGGGATACCTAATGAAGAATAGAAAAACGATTGTTAACCAATGAGATTTTTACTAAGTTTAAACCAATAAGAGTTGTGTACAATTGTTACCATTTTCTCTACAATCTTATTTTCCGAAAACTCTGCACTTATAATTTCCGTTTACAGCATAAAAAGTTTACAAAAATGTGCCTTAACTCAAATATGTGCCAAGTATAACATATCTGGTTCAAATTTGACAAATCATATCAGTTTTTTTATTCATATATTTGTAGGGTATTATTAGCGATATCTGAGGTTTAACTAATTATTCTGCACATTTATGAGCTTTGGAAGCAAAATAATCGAGGCCAGAAAAGAAAAAGGCATGTCGCAGGAAGCACTGGCTAAGGCCCTTAAAGCTACACCTACCACAATAGGACGGTATGAGAGAGATGAGGTAAAACCATCTATTGAGGTTGCTGCCAAAATCGCGAAGGTGCTGAGCGTGTCTTTGGATTATCTAACGGAAAACTCCGCTGTGAATCCTCTCAAAAACAAAACCCTTTTAGAACGGTTTAACTCAATCACAAAGCTGGAGGATAAAGACAGGGAACATATTCTAATTACCCTGGACGCATTGATAAGGGATGCAAAGGCAAGAAGCGCCTACGGGGTTTAAATATCATTCTTATGGACGCAAATACAGCAGAAATAAAAAACTATTTACATAAGCTCATTGTTGAGACCGACGATGAAACCATACTCAGCAAAGTGCAGGCTTATTTCAATACCTTAAAAGGCAAAAACATCGATTGGTGGGATACCATATCCGATCATGAAAAGGATGCCATCAACATCGGACTGAGACAGCTGGAGAACGGCGAAGGGATATCGCATGAGGAAGTCAAGAAAAAAGCTGACAAAATCCTGGGTAGGAAATGAAGCAATACCAGATCTTCTGGTCCCCGTTAGCTGAAGAGTCTTACCTGAATACCCTTACCCAGATCCTGGAGAAGTGGACCATCAAAGAAGCGGAAGATTTTGAAGCAAAGGTTGATAGCCTCATAGAGAAATTAAAAACCCAAAAATACCTTTGCCCGCCTTCCGGTAAAAAAAACGGTTTGAGATGTTGTGTGATCACTCCCCAGACCTCCCTGATCTATCAAATTGAAAACGACGTCATTGAACTCGTGGCATTCTTCGATAATAGAAGCGACCATCGGTATTGAAAAAGCCCCGGAGGCTACCGAGGATTTTGTTGTTAAAAGCTTTAATCCTCTTTATTTAAAACTTCGCCAATAAGAAACATCTGATTTATCGGTTAATCCTGGCACAGATAACAAATCACCCTTCTTAATCTTCTAGATATTCCGGCGCAAACCCTGCCACCTATTCCGATGATATTAGGCCACTGATTCCGGCATACCCTGCCACTGTTTGAAGGGTTTTATTCCGATTCAAACCCTGCCAAAATGAGGAGGGGGCAGCCGGCCGGCACATCTTCGTTCCGAAGTAAACACTGCCAGTTTTATTTTTCAGATTCGATTTCTATTTGCAATTCTCTGGTTTGTTTAACCAATCAGAGAATTAATGGCAGCATTACAAATAGACATTATGAAAATCAGACAGTTAATCTTACTTAAGAGCAAGAAGTTATCAAACAGGAAAATTGCCGTTGAGATTGGTATTGACCGGAATACGGTAAATGAATATGTGCAAAAGCTTGGATCCAGTGGTTATAGTTTAGAGGAACTGCTGACCTGGGAGGAAAAAGATCTGCAGGAATTGTTTCCTTCTCAGGAAGCATTGGACAAGGACATATATGCTCGTTTGCATGATCTTTTTCCTGGGTTTGTGAACGAGTTAAAGAAACCGGGCTGTACCCGCCAACATCTCTGGCACAGATACAAGGAAGAACACATTGATTACTATAGTTACTCTCAGTTCTGTTATATATTTAGTTAATCTTAGAAACCTACCTCCTTTGGGGGTGGTAATGTTCTTGCGGCTATGCCTATATTTGTTTTATGGGCAAGTACAAGAAGCTTTCTCATGTTGTCTATAAGTGTGAATATCACATTGTCTGGGTTCCGAATTACCGTTTTCGCATCCTGACGGGAGAAGTCAAGAAGCTTGTTGAGGAAGATATAAAAATGCTGTGCGAATGGAAGAAATGCGAGATTCAGGAGATGAGTGTACAAAGTGATCACATTCATCTTGTCTTGTCGATTCCACCGAAGTTGTCTATATCGGCGCTGATGGGTGTATTGAAAGGTAAACTGGCGATAAAGCTTTTCAAGAGCTACCCGAAGATGAAGCAGAAACCCTACTGGGGAAATCATTTCTGGGCCAGAGGCTATTTTGTCAGTACGGTTGGAATCGACGAAGATGTAATAAAAAGGTACGTGAAGTACCAGGAAGAAGAGGAAAAGCGTATAGAAGAGCAACAACATAGTTTTGATTTCTAGAGCCCCCTATGGGGGCATATCAAATCTACCTTCTCAGAAGGTAGATTTTTACTGATTTTTAGGCTCAATTGAAAAAGAAAAGTGAGGTTTCCGATGGACATTTACCCCGTGTCAGCCAGCCCTGCTGCGCTCCTTCTGCTGGCTGCCACTTACGCTCTCACCCAAGCTAAGTAACATAATAATCCTTATTGTAGCCCGCAGGCAAAGACTGGCTTTACGATGGGTTACTGACCAGATCCATTCAAGACTTCTGCAGCACCGTCAGGCGGGTCCAATAAGGGGTTATTATGTTAAATAGCCCCACAAACCTGACCCACCATTTCTTTATTTCAATTGAAAGGTGCCCGGGTATTTCAGATGAAAAAGAAAAACCGGATACAGATCCTGCCGGCTTAAGCCGCAATATTTAAGCCGGCCAGGTAAGTCGATTTTCGAAGGGACCAGTATCCCCGGATTACGGAGAGGAACATTTGGAGTGCTGGCGCTTCTTGCGGCTATTTAACATAGTGCCACATTATAGGACAGCTTTGGTTTTGGGCAGGCCACCCTGAGGGGCTGCTCGTATAATGCCGCATTTTGTTAAGATAGCTTTGGGCCGGCAGGGGCCAGGGGGAGCAGCCAAAATTTGGCTGAAGGTATGCAGGGAAGGAAAGATTTTGGCTGCGTGGGGAGATAGGTTGATAACTATGGTTTCAGTTTTTTTGGATCCTGCCTGTTGTCAAAAAAGGTAATGACCTGGATTTCTTTTTCTTCGATCCTGTAATACAGGGTAGTTTGCTTTGTTACAACAAATTTATACAAGCCCGGGAACTCTTCCGATACAGGACAGCTTTCAGGATGTTTGGATATCTGGAGAACACACCGGTCAAGCTTTTCAATAAATTCACTTTTTACCTTCAGAGACCATTCATTTTCCAGGTAGGCCAGCAGTTTCTCCAGTCTGTTCCTGGATCGTTTTGAAAATACTACTGTTTTGGCTATTACCTGTGCTTTGCCATTATCTCGTCGTAAGGATATTTCTCACCATTGTTAAGTTCCTCAATGCCTTGATGGATATCTTCCTTTTCTTCCTTGGAGAGTGTGTTCCAAAAGTCAATGTTTTCTTCTTTTTCAAAGATCTTCCGGATGCTTGTAAGCACAGATGGCTTCTTGGTATTAAGCACCATCCTGATCAGCTCGAGCTTTTCTGCCTGTATATTCATGATTTTCATGTTTGACTCCTTTTACAAATTTAAGGAATTATATTTCCTTGAGATCACAACCTGTAATGTTATTATTTCAGCGGATGGAACAGCTCCAGCTGCCGGGTAAGGCCTGTCAGGTCCTGTTGCCTGTAGTTTTCCGTGCTTCGTATGCTTTCGTTCCCTTCCATGTACTGTACCTGCCGGATGTTGAATATGAACGGAAAGTCATACAGAGCAAAGGAAACAAAGCAGTGGAATAATAAAAAATAAAGGAAAATGAAAATAGCAAAAAGAGCCCCACCAAGTATGAAAAAAGTGAAAATCAGTTATCCAAATATTAATTATAATTTTGAATATAACTGAGCACTTTTCAACTGAAAGACCTGGGTACTTTTAAATTGAAATCTACAGATCGGAAGGAGTTGTTTGATCTCTGTTAGCTCCATTGAAAAAAGTAAAAAAAAATAGATGAGAACTATTAGACACAAAACTATATTATATTTCCAAATCTGTCAAGTAATATCACCTTTATTTATGTCTGATATTTCCGTAAATTTGTATTATCGTTGAACTATCAGACATTTTCAGGCAAAAAATGAACACAGGCAACATTATTACCAAGCTAAGAAGAGAGAAAGGATGGTCTCAGACCGATCTCTCAAAGCAATGTGGAGTATCCCGCGAGATGGTCGGTAAATACGAACGAAACGAAGCCGTCCCTTCTATCGAAGCGGCAAAAAAAATTGCAGATACGTTCGGTGTGTCTCTGGATTACCTGGTGGGAGAAGGTATCAATGCCCATTTTGATAAAAAAATATTACAGAGGATACAGGATCTGGAACTGCTCGAAGAAGAGAAAAAAAAGACTCTCTTTGATTTGATGGATACATATATCCGTGATGCTAAAACTAGACAGGCATATTCGGCCTGATAGCCCATGCAGAATTTGAAGTTTTCAAATTACTTCCTGCATACCAGGCAACGGCCCGACAGAAAGGATATTAAGATGGAATGGATTGAACAGGTGTACCGGTTCCCCGAACATCAGGAAATTCAGACCGACGGAAGAAAAAGAATGTGGGAGTACATTAAAGAAGCTGACAAGTATTTACGCGTCGTGGTATTGGAAGACCATCAAACGATACACAACGCTTTCTTTGACAGGGATTACAAAAATGACTGATATGAATATTACTTACTTCAAAGATACTGATACGCTGCTGGTTAATTTCAACAACAATGAAATTGCCCATACCAGAGATCTGAATGAAAACGTTCTGGTGGAACTGGATAAAAACGGTAACGTAGTCAGCATGACCATTGAACATGCACAACAACAGACAGAGATTCAAAGCTTCTCTTTTAACCAGGTAGAAAATAAAACGGTATAGAAAAGCCCCGGAGCATTCCGAGGCTTTCGTTTCCAGGGATATGTGATTACCCAATTTAAGTACCACCGAACAGTATCAACTCAAATCATACTTAATTTAAAATGAGCTCTTTAGGTAGATCTAGCCACATTGTCATATTTTCATATTTTTCTCTTGTATAAGGGCCATAAACATTTGAATAACTTTCTCTCATTTCTATGCTATCATAAGTGTAAATATTCTCTTCCATCTTGTCGATTATTCAATATGGACCTACAGAAGTACTCCTGAATCTCATCTGATAGTGTACTTGGTAGAACCGATACGGAACACCTGACTTTTGCTGAAAAAAAGAAGAGCTATACCAGAAGCCTAAAGCGGTATATTCTGGAGCTATCAAGAATTGCTACAATCAAAGACGTATCAGACCATCCTAAGGTTAGTTGGGATCTGATTAAGGAAGTGCAGAAAACCTACCTGAAAAAGCATTACTCTTCTCCTGATTTAAAGGGAGTAAGGCATATTGCTATCGATGAATTTGCTGTCAGGAAGGGACATAAATACATGACAGTGGTCTTAGACCTTGATACGGGTATTATCCTTTTTGTTGGTGATGGCAAGGGGGCTGATGCTTTGAAGCCATTTTGGAAAAGAGTGAGGCGTAACAACGTTGATATTGAGGCAGTATCCATCGATATGTCCCCGGCTTATATTTCAGCCGTCATAAACAATCTTCCGCGGGCACAAATAGTATTTGACCATTTTCATGTAGTGAAACTCTTGAATGATGAATTGTCCGAACTCAGACGAGATTTATACAACCAGGAAACTGTATTGAACAAGA
>WJIO01000296.1 GCA_014730235.1 Candidatus Poribacteria bacterium | reverse complement strand
CTTGATAATTTGATATGGGTCTTTCACTCTAATCGCCCTTTCAAGTACGACAGCAAATGATTATAATTCATCTGTCGTATCTTCTTCGCCTGTTTCCTCTGGGGTTATAATATCTTCGCTTGATTCTTCTGATTCCTGTTCTGGCAATTCTTCTGAAATTTCCTCAGCAGTTTCTTCCAATATTCCTGCTTCGGCTTCTATTTCCCAATAACGCTCTTCTACTTTCTTAAGGGCTTCCTGGGTAAAGATTACTTTATCATGCCAGAGAATATCATATGTATTCAATCCATCCCAAACACATACGTTAGCTCGTGGTATATTCCTGATGGAATAATAAACGTTTCGGTTAAGATCCCCCAGCACAAAGAGATTTTTCTCATCCTTGGAAAGCCCCAGTTTATCCATTATTGCCGCAAAATCCCTGGTCTTGGGATTATCGAGTGAAATCGAATCCACAACAATAACGCAATCATTCTGGAACTTGTCAGCCAGGGCACTCTTGACTGCCAAACGTCTAATCTTCTTGGGAACACTGTAGCTAAAATCCCTGGGCTTTGGACCAAAGGCAACACCGCCGCCAATTCTTATTGGTGAACGCCGGGTACCTGCTCGAGCCATACCTGTTCCCTTTTGTCTGTAGATTTTTCTGCCGCTTCCTCTTACTTCCGATCTACCTTTGGTTGAGGCTGTTCCCCTTCTTTTGTTAGAAAGCTGCATCAATACAACCTGGTGCAGTATCTCTTCATTTATGGAAGTCTCATATACACTGGAGGAAACTTCAATCTGTCCCAGACTCTCACCATTCTGATTATAAAAGTTCATGGATGACATTTTCCCTTTCGACTCCTGACAGCAAATATCTATTTATAAAGCTGCTAATTTATCTTGGCAGCTTTTTTTATCATTAAAAAACCTTTATTGGGTCCGGGTACAGAACCCTTTACAACCAAAAGATTTCTCTCCGGGTCAACTTTTAATACTTCCAGGTTCTGAACGGTTACTTTTTCGCCGCCCATTCTACCGGCCATTGGTAGACCTTTAAATACTCGGGACGGATCAGCGCTTGCACCAATAGAACCCGGTGTCCGGTGATTTTCTGCGCCGTGAGTTGCCTTATGGCCCTTAAAACCCCAACGCTTCATGACACCGGTAAAACCTTTACCTTTTGAGGTGCCACTTACATCAACTCGTTCACCTACAGAGAAAATTTCGACAGTTACCTGTTCACCCGATTCAAATTCCTTATTTTCAAAACCCGAAACATCACCCTTGTCAAGTCTGAACTCCTTAAGCATCTTAAAAGGTGAAACGCCGGCTTTTTTAAAATGCCCACTATCAGGTTTATTTGTTCTGTTTTCTTTCTTTTCTGCAAAACCAACCTGTATAGCATTGTAACCATCTTTTTCTTTAGTCTTAACCTGTATTACATGACATGGGCCTGCTTCAATAACGGTTACTGAGTTATCCTCACCATTCTCGCCAAAAAGGCGCGACATACCCACTTTTCTTCCTAAGATTCCAATACTCATCTCTGTTTCTCCAGGATACAGTTTCTCAAATCTGCTGTAGGATCTTCTTATTACTCAATTACTTCTAGTACAACATCAACACCTGCTGGCATATCCAACCGCATAAAAGCATCAACTGTTTTAGGGGTTGGATCTAAAATATCCAGAAGTCGCTTATGTGTACGCATCTCAAACTGTTCTCTGGCTTTCTTATCTATGTGCGGTGACCTGAGAACTGTATGTATTGTTCTTTTTGTTGGCAAAGGCACAGGACCGGAAACCAAAGCACCAGTCCTGGTTGCTGTATCTACTATCTGACTGGTAAATTGATCCAGCAACCGATGATCATAAGCCTTTAATCTAACCCTTATTTTTTGGCTATTCATCTAAACCTCCTCTTATTGGTACAAGCTGAAAGCCTGACCAATTCTGAGGGACAATAATATTAAAATAGCTTTTTAGCTTCATTTCTTACCTCGTTCAGATGGATTGTCCTATTTTTCATTTACTGAACTACTTGTCAATTCACTGGCAATTTTATCCGACACTTTATCATAATGTGAAAATTCCATAACATACGTTGCTCTACCCTGGGTAAGAGAACGCAGGCGACTTACATAACCAAACATTTCAGCCAGTGGAGCATAAGCTGTCACCACCTGGGCGCTGGCTCTGGATTCAACCCTCTCGATCTGTGCCCTGCGGGAGTTTAAATCGCCAATTACATCGCCAAGATACATCTCAGGAACTACCACCTGAACATCCATTATCGGCTCAATTATCACAGGTCGGGCTTTTTTGAGTCCATCTCTGAAAGCCATTGATCCGGCAACAGAAAAGGACATCTCCGAAGAATCCACCGCATGATAAGAGCCATCTATCAAGGCAACGCCTACATCAACTACCGGATAATTCGCCAGAATCCCGCTGGTCATTGCATCCTTGATTCCCTTTTCCACTGCGGGAATATATTCTTTTGGAACAACGCCACCTTTAGTCTCATCCACAAACTCAAAAATTTCTCCCTGTTTCAGGGGATATATTCTGAGTACCGTATGTCCATATTGACCTCGTCCACCAGTTTGTCTGACAAACCGGGCTTCTGATTCAATAGTTTTTGTGATGGTCTCTCTATAGGCAACCTGTGGATTACCTATATTGGATTGAACATTAAACTCTCGCATCATCCGGTCAATTATTACTTCCAGGTGAACTTCACCCATACCCGATATTATAGTTTGACCTGAATCTTCATCTGTTTTTACTGTGAACGATGGATCTTCCTCCGCAAGCCGGGCCAGGGCAAAACTTATTTTTTGCTGATCATCTATAGTCTTAGGCTCAACAGCCATTGATATAACTGGTTCAGGAAAAGTTATAGATTCCAACAAGATCGGATGATCAATATCACATATAGTATCTCCCGTGCCTACGTTTTTTAAACCTATAACAGCCACTATATCTCCGGCAGTAACAGAACTCCGTTCTTCACGCTTATTAGCGTGCATTTGAACTATACGCTCTATACGTTCTTTGGATTGACGGATGGAGTTATATACCGAACTTTTGGCATCCAAACGACCTGAATAAACTCGCATATAGGTCAATTTACCCATATGGGGGTCATAGACTATCTTGAATACCAATGCAGAAAGCGGTTCATCTTCTTTTGGTAAACGAGTTCTGGGTTCTCCTGATCTTAAATCAGTACCCTGTATTGGAGGAACATCCAGGGGTGAAGGAAGATATGAAACAACAGCATCAATCAATGGCTGAACACCTTTATTTTTAAGGGCTGAACCACAAAGAACCGGTACAATTTCAGAGTTAAGAGTAGCTCTTCTTATGCCAGTTTTTATGTCTTCCTCTGATAGCTCTTCTCCTTCAAGATACCTGACGATCAATTCCTCATCATTCTCAACTATTGCCTCTAATAACTGTTCCCGGTATTCCTCAGCCAGATCCTGCATTTCAGCCGGTATATCCACTTCTTCAAAAGTAGAACCTTGCGTTGCTTCATGCCACATTATACCCCGCATGTTTACAAGGTCAACAACACCTTCAAATTCCTGTTCTGAGCCTATAGGTAACTGCACAGGTATAGGATTGGCTTTAAATCTTTCTTTTATCATGTCAATGGTTCTATAAAAATCACAGCCGGTTCGATCCATTTTATTTATAAATGCAATTCTGGGAACTTTGTATTTATCCGCCTGTCTCCAAACTGTTTCCGACTGAGGTTGTACACCGCCAACCCCGCAAAAAACAGCAATAGCTCCGTCCAGTACCCGAAGAGATCTCTCTACCTCTATAGTAAAATCCACATGACCTGGTGTATCAATTATATTAATTGTATGGTTTGCCCAATTACATGTAGTCGCGGCAGCGGTTATTGTAATACCTCGTTCCTGCTCGAGCTCCATCCAGTCCATAGTAGCTGCGCCATCATGGACTTCACCCATACGGTGAACCTTGCCCGTATAATACAAAATTCGCTCTGTAACAGTTGTCTTTCCCGCATCTATATGAGCCATTATTCCGATATTTCGCACTTTGGTCAGGGCTGTATTAACGTCAGACAATTTTGAATTTTTCTTAACCTTTGCCTCTATAGACATTAAATTCACCTAAATCCTACTTAATTTAATATTAATATTAGTTTTACACTTTTTACCGAGCAGTTAATAATTATAATTAATAAATAGACAAACAACAATTAATTAAGCCGTTAAAACATCTAATGCGGAAACCAAAATTAAAGACAGACAAATCTTTTCTGGGAGAATGAAACTCCTGTTAAAACTTTCAAAAAGTTGGTTCTTCCGGGCTTAGTGTGATAACAGCAAGAAACTTCTACACGCTGTCATTCCTGCGAAGGCAGAAATCCATAAATTTAACATAATAACTGGATTCCTGCCTTCGCAGGAATGACAAACAGGTTAGATTTTTTCTTAATTATACAATGCTTTTACATCTCTTCACACTCAAGTCGGAAGAGCTAAAAAGTTTCAGCAGGAGCCCAAAAATCCCAAACACTTTTTATTAAAAATACAGACAAAGAGAATAAAAACTGGAAACAAAAGGCTATCTGTTGAAGATAATATCTACCATCTGTAATGAGCAAAAGCCCTGTTGGCTTCTGCCATTCTGAAGGTGTCCATCTTTCTTTTTATTGATGATCCTTCGTTATTGGCAGCATCCATAAGTTCTCCGGCCAGTCTTTCTTTCATGGTTCTTTCCCCGCGTTCACGAGAAAATCCTATGATCCATCGCATGGCAAGAGCGTTTTTACGACCAGCCTTTACTTCCACTGGAACCTGATAAGTAGCACCACCAACACGTCTGGATTTTACCTCTAAAGTCGGTTTTACATTCTCAAGAGCCTGCTGAAATACCTCTATCGGGTCCTGACCTGTTCGTTCCTGGATCAAATCCATACAATTATAAAATATGGATTCAGCAACGCTTTTTTTACCCTGTATCATAAGATTGTTTATAAATTTAGCCACAATCTTACTACCGTATTTTGGATCAGGTATAACGTCCCGCTTAATAATTTCCCTGCGTCTTGGCATTAAAGCCTCCTGTATAATACACTATAGGCAATACAGCGATATATATTAAAAACCGGTTAATTTAATCTCTGGGTTTCTTAGCACCATATTTAGAGCGACCTTGTTTCCTGTTTTCTACTCCTGAGGAATCCAGAGCACCCCGGACAATATGGTATCTAACATTAGAAAGGTCTCTAACTCTTCCACCGCGAACAAGAACAATTGAGTGATCCTGCAAATTATGGTCTATACCCGGTATATAACAGGTAACCTCACGTCCATGTGTCAATCTGACTCTTGCAACTTTGCGCAGTGCTGAATTCGGTTTTTTAGGCGCTACAGCCTTAATCTGAAGAACAACACCCCGCCGCTGCGGACACTTGGACAAAGCAGGAGCCTTTGCTTTTTTCTTGGTGCGTTTTCGACCTTTTCTTACCAGTTGATTGATTGTCGGCAATTAAAATACCTCCTAATATATAACATGTCACAGATTTCTAGGCAGAAAAAATGCCCCGATGGGGCAATTACATTTCAAACTCAAAAGCTCAAAAGGTTGCCTGATATCACCCCTTTAACTCTGTTGACCCAAAACAAAAAATTCTAAAAATGCTTGTGGGCAGATAATTCCTAGCGATAATTGACATGCCAGCGTTAAATTATATCAAACTACTTTGGGTTTGTCAAGTTGCTTTCCGCTTTTTATTACATATAAGCGGTCAGATCAATTAAAATGCCACGTTATTTTTAGAAAAACACCAGTATATGCCAGTTTCTTGTAAAATTAAGTATATATTTGGTTCTCCCGACTCGAGTGTGGAAATATAAAAAAACATTTTCTAATTAGGAAAACATCTCATCTTTTTGTCATTCCTGCTTTCGCAGGAATAACAGGCTGAGGGAATTTTCAAATTATTACCCCACTAAACCCGGAAGAACCATCTATTTTTAATAGTTTACTTGCTAATAACTATTGTTATGTTATTCCTGTGTTCACAGAAATGACATATATAATATACTTTCGTATTTTTTATATATCTCGGCTTGTAGGGGCGCGGGAGCCCGTCCCCTACAAGCGCATAAATACTATGTCTTTTAAAAATTGCAAAAGTATAGTATATATATACAAAGCCACAATTCTGGGCAGAACAAAAAATCTCATTTCCCCTTTTTCCTGGGGGGAAACGTAACTGACCCAAGGAAATTTTACGCGTCACGCGTAAAATTTTCAGGATGATGCTTCCTGAATATTCTGCTCAATTTCTTCTGGTTTCTCACCTTCAGGAAGTGCTTCTTCCGAACCTTTAACAGCATAGCCTATACGTCTATACTGAGGCACACCACTTCCGGCGGGTATGAGATGTCCCATAATTACGTTTTCTTTTAATCCCCGCAGATTATCCCACTTACCGGCGATAGCGGCGGAAGTAAGGACATTAGTTGTTTGCTGGAAAGAAGCGGCTGAAATAAAGCTTTCAGTACTGAGCGAGGCCTTTGTTATACCTTGCAGTATCGGTTCTGCTGTGGCTGGATTTGGTTCTTCATCTTTTTCCAGCGCCAACTGCATGGCCCTTTGGTTCTCTTTTCTGAAAGCCACACGATCAACCTCGTCGCCGGGTAAAAATCCTGTATCTCCGGCTGAGACGATCTTTACCTTACGAAGCATCTGGCTAACAATAGTTTCTATATGCTTGTCGTTTATATTCTCACCTGCAGCCCTGTATACTTCCTGGACTTCATCCACAAGATAAGACTGGACTTCGTTTTCTCCAAGTACCCTTAGCATATCATGAGGGTTAATAGGACCATCTGTAAGTCTGTCACCAGCCCTGACCTCATCACCCTCTCGAACTATAAGGCGTTTACCCCGGGGAATACGATATTCTTCTTCTGTACCATTAGGGTTAATTACTTTAAGTAACCGCATACCCCTGCTGATACCGGCAAATTCAACTTTACCATCAATATCAGTAATAGTAGCACCTTCCTTGGGTTTTCTGGCCTCAAAAAGCTCAGTAACACGAGGAAGACCATGCACAATATCTCTGGCCTTGGATATATCTTTGGGTATCTTGGCTAAAACATCACCCGGTTCAACCTTATCACCATCATGCACCGATATGTGCGCCCCTGTGGGCATATCATAGCGTGAAATTATTTCATCATTTTCATTAAGGATGGAAATACCAGCATGAAGGCTCTCTTCTTTATGTTCAATTATAACCCTGTTGGCAAGACCTGTACTTTCGTCTATCTCTTCTCTCATGGTCACATCCTGAAGTATGTCCTCAAAACTCGCCCTGCCTCCCATTTCAGTAAGGATCGGGTCGTTATGGGGATCCCACTCCATAAGAGTCTTGCCTTCTTCTATATCTTCATTATCTTCAACCATTAATGTCGCGCCGTATATAGCAGTATGGCGTTCCCGCTCATTGCCGTTTTCGTCTATAACCGATATTTCACCGTTTCGATTAATAACCACAAGAACGTTATCAGGTCGGGAAACAGTGTTGACATTATGGTATTTAACAACACCGGTATTTCTGGCTTCAACGTGGGACTGGTCTTCAATACCGCTAACGGCTCCACCGGTATGGAATGTTCTCATAGTAAGCTGGGTGCCCGGTTCACCGATTGACTGAGCGGCAATAATGCCTATAGATTCACCAATATTAACCAATTCCCAGGAACTCATGTCAACACCGTAACATTTACGGCATATGCCTCTATCGGATTCACAGGTTAGAGGTGAACGAACCCGAACTTTTGAAAGTCCTGAATCCTCTATTTCTCTGGCTAGATTTTTGGTGATCATCTGGTTATTTCTAACCACAAGTTCATCCTGAATCATAATATCTTCAGCAGCCAGACGTCCTGCGATCTTCTCAACAAGAGCACCTTCTTCCTCTTCGATTCCAAGGGTAGTTTTTACAACACCATTCATAGTGCCACAGTCGTCTTCTGTTATAATAACATCCTGTGCCACATCAACCAGCTTTCTTGTAAGGTATCCGGAACTGGCAGTCTTAATAGCTGTATCAGCAAGACCTTTACGAGCTCCATGAGTGGATATAAAATACTCAAGAACGGTGAGGCCTTCCCTCAGATTAGCAAAGATGGGTGTCTCGATAATTTCACCAGAAGGTTTGCTCATCAATCCTCGCATACCGGCGATCTGGTTAATTGCGTCTTTTTTGCTTCTGGCACCAGAATCAGTCATTATATGAACCGAGTTAAAACCTTTGGATCCATATTGGGTTTCATCCTGACCTAGTGTTTTAAATAGCGATTCCTGAAGCTCTGATTTAAGACGACCCCATATATTAATAGCTCGGTTGTATCTTTCACCATCTGTCATATCACCTTGCTGATATTTGTCCATGACCTCGCCCACTTCTTTCTGAGCCTTGGCCATCAAATCCTTTTTATTTGGTGGTATAACCAGGTCGTCCATACAAATTGATATAGCGGCTTTTGTCGCATACTTAAAGCCTATATCTTTAAGTTCATCCAGAAATTCGGCAGTCCGGCGATTACCATGTTCATCAAAACACCTGGCGACCAATCTGGATAGATCATGAGATTCCATTTCCAGATTACAGAAGGGAACTTCAGTCCCTGATTCTTTATCCTTGAAAACAAATTCCCCGCGCAGGATTTCGTTGAAAAGAACCCGTCCCGGAGTTGTTTTTATAATACTGCCGTTGACTCTAAATTTCATCGGCGTATGCAGGTCAACGATTTTGGATTCCAGAGCCTTAATAACATCTTCCGGATTTGAAAAAGTCCTTTTATCTTCGATCTCTTCATCCCGCATTTTAGTCAGATAGTTGCAGCCCAGAACTATATCCAGATCCGGGACGGCAATAGGATGACCATGAGCAGGTTTAAGCAGGTTCTGAGATGCCATCATCAGCAGTTTAGCCTCTATCTGGGCTTCTGTTGAAAGAGGAACATGAACGGCCATTTGGTCACCATCAAAATCTGCGTTAAAAGCCTGACAGACCAAAGGATGAATGGTTATGGCCTTGCCCTCCACCAGTATAGGCTGGAAAGCCTGAATACCAAGCCTGTGAAGGGTAGGAGCCCGGTTAAGTATTACCGGATGTTCTGCTATAACTTCTTCCAGGACTTCCCATACCTCCGGGGTTGCCCTTTCTGCCATTTTCTTGGCGCTTTTTATAGTGGTGGCATAACCTTTTTCCTGAAGCCGCCTTATGATAAACGGCTTAAATAATTCCAGGGCCATTTTTCTGGGTAAACCACACTGGTTAATATTAAGCTCTGGACCAACCACAATAACCGATCTACCAGAATAGTCAACACGCTTACCAAGAAGATTCTGTCTGAATCTACCGGGTTTGCCTTTAAGCATATCACTTAAAGACTTCAACGGCCTGTTTCCGGGGCCTCTTACCACACGACCATGACGACCGTTGTCCAACAAGGCGTCAACAGCCTCCTGAAGCATACGTTTTTCATTCCGGATTATAACTTCAGGTGCTCGAAGCTCCATAAGCCTCTTAAGCCTGTTGTTTCTGTTTATTACACGACGATAAAGGTCATTTAAATCCGAAGTCGCAAATCTACCTCCGTCCAGAGGTACAAGAGGACGTAATTCCGGTGGTATAACTGGTATAACATCCAGTATCAACCATTCCGGACTGTTGCCGGATTTCTGTAAAGCCGTAAGAAGCTTCAGCCTCTTGGTGAATTTCTTCGTCTTTTGTTTTGAGTTGGTATCTTCCAGATCCTGTCTAACTCTATTTATTTCTTCTTCTATATTTACATCAGCAAGCAGTTCTTTGATCGCAGCAGCGCCCATTTCTGCACGAAAATCATGCTCCTGCTTATTACGATTATACTCGCTTTCTGAAAGAATTTGCTTTTTCTCCAAAGGGCTGTCCTTTGGATCAAGAACAATATAAGATTCAAAGTAAAGGACTTTTTCAAGATTTCTATGGGAGATATCAAGTATAAGTCCTATACGGCTTGGAAGTCCTTTGAAAAACCAGATATGGGATACAGGAGCTGCCAGCTCAATATAACCCATTCTTTCTCTTCTAACTTCCTTTCGGGTCACCTCAACACCACAGCGATCACAGACTACGCCTTTATGCTTAATACGCTTATATTTACCACAGGCGCATTCCCAGTCCTTTTGTGGACCAAATATCGCTTCACAGAAAAGTCCATCTTTTTCTGGTCTGAAAGTCCGGTAGTTAATAGTTTCCGGCTTTTTTACCTCTCCACAGTCACAATCCTTACTACGACTGGGTGGACAATGACAGGCTGTCTTCTTAGCCCATGCTTTTATCTGTTCGGGTGAAGCAACTTTTACTGCTATTGCATCAAAATACTTCGGAGCTTGATACTTTCTTGTTTCAGCTCGCAATATGTCCTTCCCTCCTTTAAACCTTAAATCTGTATATGAAAACAAATTAAGGCTTGAGCGAAAGAAATGTATTCGGTTTTATGATAAAAAAACGACTTTTCATCATAAAACCGAACACTTCTATTAATCTTCGCCTCCCGCGGTCAATTTTGCTTCAATCTCATTTTCCTGGGAGGACGAAACCTCTTCGTCTTCTGAATCACTCTGTTCCAGTGATACATCAATACATAGACTCTGTAGTTCTTTTACCAAAACATTAAAGGATTCTGGCGTTCCGGGTTCAGGGGCGTTTTCGCCCTTGACTATGGATTCATATATCTTCGTTCTGCCAGCTACGTCATCAGACTTTACCGTAAGTATTTCCTGAAGCAGATGAGCTGCGCCGTAGGCTTCCAAAGCCCAGACTTCCATTTCTCCAAACCTTTGACCTCCAAACTGAGCTTTACCGCCCAGCGGCTGTTGTGTAACCAGCGAGTAAGGGCCAATAGAACGGGCATGGAGTTTATCCTCCACAAGGTGGATCAGCTTCATCATATAAGAATATCCAACGGTTACTTTGCGATCAAAAGGTTCGCCTGTACGCCCATCATAAAGTGTAACCTGACCGGAACGAGGAAGACCCGCTTCCTCCAGTGCATCCTTAATCTCTTCTTCAGTTGCTCCGTCAAAAACCGGGGTGGCTACGTGAATACCAAGCTTCTCCGCTGCCCAACCAAGATGGGCTTCAAGAATCTGCCCCACATTCATACGTGACGGAACACCCAGGGGATTTAAAATTATATCTATAGGAGTGCCGTCTTGCAGATAGGGCATGTCCTCTACAGGCAAAATCTTGGCTATTACACCTTTGTTACCATGCCTTCCCGAAAGCTTATCTCCTACGGAAATCTTTCGTTTATTCGCTATATAAACCTTGGCCAGCTTGATAACTCCGGGACGAAGTTCATCACCTTTTTGTATTTTCTCTATTTTACCATCCCGTTCAAGCTTTAGCTCTTCTATTCGTCCATCTGCCAGACGTCTGATCCTCTGTATTTTGAGGTTAGTTTGTTCTTCTTGAACAAAAAATCCATCAAGAGAATCAACTTTTTCAAGAAGTTCCCTGGTAACTTCATCGCCTCTTCTGGCTATAATATCATCACCTTTGGACAAGCTGCTGGCCAGGGTGCTACCTAATAGAAGCCTCTTAACTTCTTCGTTTTTCTTCTCATTTATAAAATCAACCTGAGCTGCATATTTCTTTTCAATAGCCTTTATCTGGGAACTTTCCCTTAGTTGTGTTTGCTTGTCCTTCTCTTTTTCTCGACGGGAAAATACGTTTACATTAACAACCGTACCTTCAACACCCGGTCTTGCCGTAAGTGAAGCATCCCGGACATCTCCAGCCTTTTCGCCAAATATAGCCCTCAGCAGTTTTTCCTCAGGTCTTAACTCACTTTCACCTTTTGGTGTCACTCTTCCTATTAATATATCACCCTGTTCAATTCTGGAACCTTCCCGGATTATCCCGTCTTCATCCAGGTCTCGCAGGGCATCTTCACCTACATTGGGAATATCTCTTGTAAATTCCTCTCTGCCTAGTTTTGTATCTCGGGCTTCCAGTTCAAATTCTTCAATATGGATAGAGGTGAAAGTATCGTCTTTAACCAGGTTCTCGCTGATTATAATCGCATCTTCAAAATTATAACCGCCCCAGGGCATAAAAGCAGTAAGAACATTAGAGCCAAGGGCCATCTCACCCAGTTCTGTAGATGGGCCATCGGCGATAACCTGCCCTCTGGCGATCTTTTCACCAATCCTGACAATAGGCCTTTGATTTATACAGGTTCCATTATTCGATCTCTTAAATTTGATAAGTCTGTATATATCATATCCCATCCTGAAAGGTTGATCCGATTCTTCCATGGAAGCATCGTCAGCCCTTATGATAATCTCGTTAGCTGAAACACTCTCCACTACACCAGCGCGTTTTGCAACCAGAACTGCTCCTGAGTCAACCGCTGCTTTATACTCAGTTCCTGTACCGATATAAGGCGAACGAGGGTTAATTAAAGGAACGCCCTGACGCTGCATGTTAGAGCCCATTAAGGCCCTGTTAGCGTCATCATGCTCCAGAAATGGGATCAAGGCTGCTGAAACGCTGACAACCTGGTTAGGTGAAACGTCCATATAATCAACTTCTTCTGGCATTACTCTCGGAAAGTCATCTCCATATCTCGCCAGAACTTCTGCGCCTTCTAACCTTCCTGCTTCATCAACAGGTGCATTAGCCTGAGCAACGGTCAGGGGATCTTCCTGGTCTGCCGAAAGATATTCTATTTCATCAGTGGCAATCCCATTTGCAACTTTCCTGTAAGGTGTTTCCAAAAATCCATATTCATTAACCCGGGCGTAGGTACTTAACGAAACAATCAAACCAACACTGGGACCTTCTGGTGTTTCAATAGGACACAATCGCCCATAATGTGTATGGTGAACGTCTCTGACCTCAAATGTTGCCCTATCCCTGTGCAATCCACCGGGTCCAAGGGCGCTCAGACGACGTTTATGTGTCAATTCATCCAGAGGATTTATCTGCTGCATAAACTGAGACAATTGACTGCTGCCAAAGAAGTCCTTTATTGCACCGGTCAAAGGCTTTGAATTTATAAGATCATGCGGCATTATTTCGTCGCTGTTCTGAACTGTCATCCTTTCCCGAACAGCCCTTTCAACTCGTGAAAGGCCGTTGCGGAACTGAACCTGTAAAAGCTCACCTACCGGTCTTACCCTTCTATTGCCAAGATGGTCAATATCATCTATGTCACCCACATTATGCTCAACTTTCATAAGATATTTCAGTGTTTCAACGATATCTTCCCGCCTCAGGGTACGTTGTTCCAACGGTACATCCAGCCCCAGCTTTCGATTCAGTTTGTAACGACCAACAGGGAAAAGATCATAACGTTTGGGATCAAAGAAAAGCTTCTCCACTCTGGAACGAGCGCTGTCGATAGTTGGAGGATCTCCTGGCTGAAGCCTTCGGAATATTTCTACCATCGCGTCGTCCTGGGTTTCAACTTCGTCTTTATCAAGGGTATTTCTTATGGCATTTGTATACTCGGCATCTTCAGCATTCAATAATTCCAGGCTTAAATTCTTCTGGGTATCTACATCATAAATGCGTTTGAGTATTTCTATAGTTACCTCTTCGTCTTTTTCGGCAATTATTTCACCAGTCTTGGTATCGATTACAGGCGAGGCTATTATCTTTCCTGCCAGTTCAACAGGTAATTCTCCTTTGTATACTGAAACTTGGTTAACGTCTGTTTCATCTATTTTGGCTATGACGTTTGTATCTAAAAGATCTCCAGCCTTAGCCAATACATCTCCAGTATCTTCATCCACTATGTCTTTGGAAATAATATGATTAAGACCTTTATGAATCGATCCCCTTTCCAGTACCAATTCCTTTCGATCCCAGAAAGATAGTTTCAAACTTTCTATTGTTTCATCCTGATCCAAAAGCTCCAGGGTGGTAAGCTTTGAATCCCTGATGTCATTAAGTATTTCAAATGTAAGTTCTTCGTTGCTGTTTGCCAGAACTTCACCTGTAGTAGTGTCAATTACTGGCGAAGCGGTTATTCTGCCGATAAGGGAGGAGGGGAATTGTTCAGATGTAATATCTATCTGTTCAGCATTTGATGTTTTAACACGTTCAATAACACTATCTATTAATATTTCATCAGATCTTACGACAACCTGGTCCGAACCTTCTAATTTAACATCATTTATCAAACCCCGTCCAGTATAATTATCTATATCTTCTATGGATATAGTTTCTTCGGATAAACCCCAGAGCGGCACTTCAACTCTTTCCACCCGGGCAAAAACTCTCATAATTTCTTCATCTGTCACCCAACCTAAAGCCCTTAGTAATAAGGTGGCTGGCATTTTTTTACGATGATCAAGTCTGACGTGAATCACATCGCTTGTATCATATTCAAACTCTATCCAGGCTCCGCGATATGGTATAATTCTGGAAGAAAAAAGCCTTCTTCCACTGCTGTGAACCTCGTCGGCATATATGACTCCGGGAGAACGATGAAGCTGGCTGACAATAACTCTTTCTGCACCGTTGATGATAAATGTACCTGTATCCGTCATAAGAGGCAGTTCACCCATATAAACATCCTGCTCTCTTATGTCAACTTCTCGTTTAAACCCCGTTTCTTTATCTTTCTCCTGAACAATAAGTCTGACCTTGACTTTTAAAGGAGCAGCATAGGTCATACCTCTTTCCTGACATTCCTGTACATCATATTTTGGTTCACCTAAAGAATAACTTACAAATTCCAGAGTAAGTGTATCGCTATAATCGGTGACGGGAAAAACCTCAAGAAAAGCTGCTTGAAGACCTATATTAGACCGCTCTTCTGGAGAAACATCCTTCTGGAGAAATTCAGCGTAAGACTTCTTCTGAATCTCAATAAGATCAGGAAGCTCCATAACAGCAGGGATTTTGGCATATGATCTTCTTACACGCTTTCCGTAACGTTCATCATGATACATTTATTGATCTCCCATTGGCTAAATGAAACTTTTGGGTTAATATCACAGAATAGCTATGAATTTACTACGTTTCTTTGGTTGATATGAAATATTTGCGCTTCTGTAGATTGTGACTGAAGTTACAATTTAATCCAAAACATGAATCAAATAACCAAGGACACATTAAACCTTGTTAAACTTCATATTATTAAAAAACAATAATTATAAATCAGATTTGATTTGGCGCAATTGAAATTGACGTGATACCTTCGGTTTATAGTCATTATCTGAAGGTAGTTCATAAGAAATTTCGCAGGATTTAACTCATTAAATAAGCACATGGTTAATACCATGCCATTAGTTAGTAACTAAAGGATAAAATTCATCTTTTTGCTATTCACAACGGATATATAAACAGGAGGGAAACGTAGATTATTCCGAATTTGCAAATTGGTTTTTCCTTAATCAAAGTGCTAGGTTTGACTTACAATTTGATAAATATATATTTTACCAGAAATGTTTTACTTTGTCAAGAAAAAAATCGGCGTTAGATAAATTAGATAAATAATTTGTAAAGATTTGTTAATTTATTAGCAGGTTTTTCTAATTTTAAGGTGTGTAAAAAAATCAAAAAGGATATGACAAGGATGGATATAAAGCCTGCCGATGTTTATAAATGTAAAATTTTAAATTTATGCCTGTTGATTTAGGATTGTAAAATCCCGGCGTTCAAACTGTTGGATTTTACAATCCTAAATCAAACTGCATGCATAGAGTTTTAGAGCTGATCAGATAGAATGAATTATTCCAGTTCTACAGTAGCGCCAGCTTCTTCTAACTTGCCTTTAAGTTCTTCAGCTTCCTCTTTGGAAACACCTTCCTTAACAACAGATGGTGCATCATCTACCAGAGCTTTAGCTTCTTTTAAAGCAAGGCTTGTAATTGCCCTGACTTCCTTAATAACCTGGATTTTCTTCTGACCGCTGCTAACAAGCTTAACGGTAAATTCAGTCTGTTCTTCTTCCTCGGCTTCTTCTTCAGCACCCGCAGCACCTGGCGCAGCTACAAAGCCACCCATGGGAACAGCAGCCGAAACACCGAATTTATCTTCCAAATCCTTAACCAGTTCCGAAAGCTCAAGGACACTCATACTACCTATTGCTTCAATGATTTCTTCTTTAGTCATTGTTTTTACCTCTTCACCTTTCTCACAATCCGACTATTTATCTTCTGCCCTTTATTATTTAGGCATCTTCATTTTCTGCAGTATCCGATGCTGTTTCTTCATCTTTATTCTCTTCAGCATCTGGCACTGATTCCCCACCTTCATCCATTTTGTTAGACAGGTCTTTTAAGGCATAAAGTAGACTCTTTATTGTTCCCTGAAGAACTGTAACTAATCCCGAAAGTGGAGATTGAATACTGCCTAAAATATTAGCCAATAATACCTCTCTTGGGGGCAGATCAGCCAGTGCTTCAATATCGCCAGAAGCGATTACTTTTTTGTCTAGTATTCCTGCTTTTATCTTGAAATTATCGTGGTTTTTACTAAAGTCTTTTGCAATTTTTGCGGGGGCTACAGGATCTTTGCTGATTGCCAGCGCAGTTGTTCCAATCAGATATTCCTCAATATTATCTATATTCAACTGCTCGGAGGCAATACGTATAAGGGTATTTTTATAGACCTTATAATCTACTTCTGCTTCTCGAAAGAGCTTCCGTAATTCAGTTACCTCAGCTACATTCAGCCCCTTAAACTCCGCCAGAATTGCAATTTTTGAAGAATCTATTTTTTCTTTTATTTCATTTACTGTCGCTATTTTTTCCGGACTTGGCACTTCTTGCCTCCCCAGTAAGAGCCAATATTCTATCTCTATTTCTCCAAAATGTTAACCATATATTGCGTGTCCAGCTTTATCCCTGGTCCCATTGTAGAAGAAATTGAAGCGCTTCGAAAATATCTTCCCTTCGCTGCCGGTGGTCTTAATTTCATAAGAGCATCAAACATTGCGATCAAATTCTCTCTTAACTGAATTTCAGTAAAAGCTGTTTTACCAACAGGCACATGAAGGACGGCTCCTGTTCTATCCATGCGGCTGCTTGGAGAAAATTCAAGCCTACCGCCTTTGATCTCACGAATCATCGGCCCAATATCCATTGTAACAGTACCAGCTCGAGGACTGGGCATCAAACCTCTGGGGCCTAATATACGGCCTAGAGGTGCGGCAACTTTCATCATATCCGGCGTTGCTACAACGGCTTCAAATTCTATCCAATCTTCATCGGTTATCTTTTTAGCCAATTCCTCTCCACCGACATAATCTGCTCCGGCTTCTTCAGCCTCTGTTGCCTTTTCTCCTTGGGCAAAAGCCAGAACTCTTGCCACTGTTTGACCTGTACCATGAGGCAAGCTAACAGCGCCGCGTATTGCCTGATCAGCATGTCTGAGATCCACACCCAGTCGAGTAGCTAAATCCACTGTCTCATTAAATTTAGCGCTGGATGTCTTCTTTAACAAATCAATAGCTTCCTCAAGCTCATAATATTTTGTTTTATCTACTAATTCTAAAGCTTCT
>WJIO01000295.1 GCA_014730235.1 Candidatus Poribacteria bacterium | reverse complement strand
GTATATGATATTAAACCTGAATTAGCTGAATCAGCGGCTTTTGAAACTGGTGCAAAGACTCTTGATAATCCGGATGCTATATTTGAATCTGATGATGTGGATATTGTAACCCTTGCCACCCCTCCTTTTGCCCGGGCTGAGTATGTTAAAAAAGCATGTGCCGCCGGAAAGCATCTGATGGTGGAAAAGCCTATGGCCAGGACATTGGAAGATGCTCTGACTATATGTGATTCTGTAAGAGATAATGGTGTAAAATGCTTTATACCCTTTGCCCGAGCTGTTTCATCCGGGATGCGTAAAATTGTCAAGGCTATAGAAGGCGGGAAATTTGGTGCTCCTGCGGCATTTATACATACAAACCTTTCCACACCTTATGGGTGGGTTTCCCTGGATCACTGGATGCACGACATGGAAAAAAGCGGCGGACCTATCTTCGATTATTCCATACACTTCATCGAATTTGCCCGGGCCTGCATGATGTCGGAAGCTAAACAGGTTTCATATGTTGGCGTAGATGTTACCAACAGGGTAAAGAGCGACGACCACGCAGTTCTAATGGTGGAATATGAAAGCGGAACTATTGGTGAATTCACAAAGTCATGGGCGTTCCCACCCCAGGTTAAATTAGGTCATCAGACAACCCATATAGTTTGCAGGAACGCGGTAATATCTATGGATGCAAACGGTACAAATATCCATACACCAGATGGACCAAGTAAGTTTGAATCAACCAAAGACAAATATCCCGGACGGGCTGAAGCCTATCTGAATCTTATATCAGCTATTGAGAAAGGAACTCCATTATATGCCAGTGAACTGGAAGGTCTTCGCACAAATGAGATATTACATGCAGCTTTAGTATCCAGGGAAAGTAATAAAAAAGAAAATGTAGAAATACATACTTTTTAATATTTTTGAATTAATGTAATCGTTAAAAAATGGATATAATTTAGTTGTCATTCCTGCGAAAGCAGGAATCCAGAAAAAACACTGTCTTGGGAGACTGGATTGCTGCTTTCGCAGGAATGACAAATTTTGTAATTTACCATCATTATAAAGGTATTTTCTAAACACATTTTCCATTTTTTAACGATTACATTAATGGAGAGCATGCATATTTTGATAGACATAATTTCAGTATGATCTCAATTATTCCCTTCAATAGGTCCGATATATTCTGTAGCAATAACAATATTATCAAACCAAACTTTACTCACATAACCTTCAGGAGCTTTGGTGATATACAGGTAAGCCCACACATAATTTACAGCCAGCTCTTCAATGCTGCGCCATTTAAACCCCTCAAATCCTTCTTCACTGGTGTTATCAGGATGCCACCATCCGCCTGTCCATTTGCCTTTTGGAAATCCCTTGCCAATGTGACTGACAATCTGGCCATCATATCGCCACAGTTTGCCGTCAATCCAGAAAGCCTGTTCACCGTTGGATTCGTCCACCGGGTCGTTTACCTTTACCATCATTTCCACGCATATCCACTCACCCAATATGACTTTGGGTTTTTTAACACCTTGAAGAAATGGAGTACCCCAGTAGTTGCCGTCACCATGAACGTGCATTCCCTGCCAGTAGGTGTAAAAATCCCAGTTCCAGTTTTTGCCATATGGCTCTACACCGGTTGTAAATCGTTTGTTGCCATCAGGTCTTTTTCCTGCACCGCCTTGTGGCCAGGGGGTTGGAGGATTATATCCACCAAGATGTGTGCCGAAATGGTGTATGGGCCAGCAGTCGGGATGAAATTTCACATAAAATCGGGCAAAAATCTGCTTGTATCCGGGTAGCAGACGGGTGTAAAACTGCCCACCTGTGCCCTCACCACCAACATGGGTGATCATAAGTGATTTTCCATCACTGCTGTATTTGGGAGTATCCGAAGTAAGTTTCATAGTCTCTTTGGTGCTGCAATTATCCCATCTCTCAGCCGCAGCGTCAACGGATTCCCGATCAAAATCTTCAAAGAAAATAACGCTGGGATTTTCCTCAATACCCACATCACCCGGATATCTGGCAGCGATCCCGTTGTTATATTCGGGTAATTTAGATTTCGTTTCCTCGGCACAAATCTGTGTTGTTGTGATAGCTGTTAAAAACAATAAAATACAAATAAATGCAAATAAATTCAATTCCATATCTATTTTTCACCTTTATTGGGAAGCCTATAGATAACCTCACCGGGTTTAACAAAGCCTATATCCCTGGCAAGTTTTTCCAACACCACTGGATTATTATTAAGGTCATCAATGCGTTTTTTCAGCGCTTCCTGTTCCTGTTTTAATCTTTCGACCTGGATTACATATTTTTCTTTGATTAGCGAGTTTTTATGCCAGTATTGCATCATTTGAATGAATCTATATCCGCCTGTGAAAACAAAAAAAAGTATTGCGGCATATACAATATATTTCAGAATGATTCCGGTTATTCTTTTCCAATGTTTTGTATTACTGTTTATTCGCTTATTGCGCCGCATTCAAAAACTCCATAAAAGTTATTAATTATAAAAAGTGTAGGTTGGTTTAAATCTACAAAATCCAACCTACACAATATCTCTATAACTTCATTGACCGGAGTCACTTAAAGGTTATAGAAAACCTTACTACCATTATAGATTGCCTCTGTTCCTAATTCTTCCTCGATCCTCAACAACTCGTTGTATTTGGCAATTCTATCGGATCTGGACATGGAACCAGTTTTGATCTGACCAGCATTTGTAGCAACAACGATATGGGCAATGGTAGAATCCTCAGTCTCACCTGATCTATGGGATACCACAGCAGTATACTTTGCTCGTTTGGCCATCTCGATAGCATCCAGCGTTTCTGTCAGCGATCCGATCTGGTTTACTTTAATGAGAATGGAGTTACCCACACCCATGTCAATTCCCTTTTTCAGGTATTCGGTGTTTGTGACAAACAGGTCGTCACCAACTATCTGAACCTTATCACCAATGGCATCAGTAAGCATTTTCCAACCTTCCCAATCGTTCTGGGAAAGTCCATCTTCGATGGAGATAATCGGATAGTTGTCAACCATATCGGAATAGAATTTTACCATAGCTTCCGCATCTTTTTCCGATTCTTCTTCAGCCTCCAGAATATAAATTTCTTTATCCTCATCGAAGAATTCGCTTGAGGCCGGGTCAAGGGCAATAGCTACTTTACCGTCATATCCTGCTTTTGATATGCTTTCCATAAGCAGGTCCAGGGCTTCGGTGTTAGATTGTAAATTTGGAGCAAAGCCACCCTCATCACCTACGGCTGTGTTATAGCCTTTTGTTTTCAATACAGCTTTCAGGTTATGGAACACTTCCGCGCCTATCCTGATGGCCTGAGAGAATGATCCTGCGCCTACCGGCATGATCATGAATTCCTGAAGGTCAACGTTATTATCCGCATGGGCGCCGCCATTTAAAACATTCATCATGGGAACTGGAAGCTCTTTGGCGTTTGTTCCACCTATATATTTATAAAGGGGTATATCCAGAGCACCAGCAGAGGCTTTTGCCACGGCCATAGAGACACCCAGTATAGCGTTTGCACCTAACTTGCCTTTGTTTTTTGTACCATCAATATCAATCATACAACGGTCAATTTCCACCTGATTGGTGGCATCCATACCGACAATTTCCGGGGCGATAATCTGATTTACATTGGAAACAGCGTTGAGAACACCTTTGCCCATAAAGCGTCCTACATCTCCATCCCTCAGTTCTATCGCTTCCCGATCACCAGTAGATGCTCCGGAAGGAACAGCAGCACGACCTATGACTCCACAGCTAAGATATACATCTACCTCAACTGTGGGATTTCCCCTCGAATCTATAATCTCTCTTGCTTTTACTTCGTTTATTATAGTCATCTGAATATTTCCTCCTAAAATTTATCGCTTCATAGAAGCTAAGAACTTTATAAAATTTGGTTTTTCTGATTTTAATTTGGCAATAATAAAAAATTTAGGTCTTTCCGGGTTGAATGTGGTAAAGATAAGAAAATTCTTTATGCTGTCATTCCTGCGAAACTCTTATTCCTTTTTGCTCAAGCTTTTTGAAAAATCTTGAAGCAGGAATGACAAGCTGAGAACATTTTTAATCACCAATTACGGACATTGATCAAGCAAGATATGCACTATGCAGAATATCATCAATATCCTCATGATCAGGTGATCCGCTAAATGCGATAGAGCCTGTTTTAAGTGCATATACCCGATTAGCGACATTAACAGCTTTATGAGCGTTTTGCTCTACCAGCAAAATAGTCGCACCATCCTGATTAAGTCGTGTAATAGTTTCAAAGATCATGTCCACCAGATTAGGCGCAAGGCCCATAGATGGCTCATCCAGAAGCATGACCTTCCCTTTCATTATCAGCCCGCGGCCCATAGCCAACATCTGCTGTTCACCGCCGCTGAGGGTACCGGCCATCTGTTTTTTCCTTTCAGCCAGTCGCGGGAAAAGCTTAAATACTTTATCAATATCTTCTTTCAGGTTACTTTTTTCTGAGCGCCCTGAAATTGCAAGTTGCAGATTTTCTATAACAGTAAGGTTATAAAATATTCCCCGCCCTTCAGGCACATGGGAAATTCCCATCTTTGCTATTCGATGGGGAGATACGCCTGTAATGTCTTCATCTTCCAGCTTGATATAGCCATTTTCGGGTTTCAATAAACCGGATATAGTCCTCAGCAGTGTGGACTTACCCGCGCCATTTGATCCGATGATACTTACAATTTCGCCCGGATTGATTTCCAGACTGACATCATGTAGAGCACGAATAGCACCGTAATTTACGGATAGGTTTTTTACCTCCAGGATCATGTATTTTCTCCAAGATAGGCTTTTATAACCTTTTCATTTTTCTGTATTTCCTCTGGCAATCCTTCCGCTATAGTTTCACCAAAGTCCATAACCTTTATTCTTTCGCATACCCCCATAACAACCCGCATTTGATGTTCAATCATTAGAATTGTAACTTTAAATCTGTTACGCAGGTCATGTATAGTATGCAGGAGTTGGTCTGCTTCGACTGGATTCATGCCTGCCGCTGGTTCGTCCAGTAAAATCAAGGCAGGCTGTGTGGCCAGTGCCCGGGCTATTTCCAGCTTTCGCTGTTGTCCATAAGGAAGTGAACCGGCTTTATTTTGTGCATATTTATCCAGATCAAATATTTCCAGCAAATCAATTGCAGCATCACTCATTTCTATTTCATGCTCTTCTGCGGATTTACTTGACATAAAAGCCGAGAATATACCATATTTGCGCTGATAATGATAGGCAACTTTTATATTCTCGATCACTGTCATGTCCAGAAACAAGCGTATATTCTGGAAAGTCCTGGCAATGCCTAATTCCGCTATTATATAAGGCTTTTGACCATGAATTGGTTGTTTTCTGAAAATAATTTCTCCACTTGTTGGTTTATGAAGACCTGTAATAAGATTGAAAACAGTTGTTTTTCCTGCCCCATTTGGTCCAATAAGTCCGACAATTTCATTGTTTTGCAGTGATAGATTAAAATCTGAGACGGCTTTTAATCCTGCAAAATAGTGATCCATATTTCGTATTTCTAAAAGTGGATTCATATTATTTCCTAACAAAGCCTGTTTTATTATATTATATATTGTATCGGATTGGAATTCAATTCCTTTTATTTAGTTGACAACACCTTAAAATCTATTTTATCATATCTTTAACTGAGAATTCTAAAAAATCTCTAAAACCAATATTTATAAGAATTCAGTATTAAGAAACAGATGAAAATGCTCAAAGAATATAGTTCTATGTCATTCCTGCTTCAAGCTTTTTGAAAAAGCTTGAAGCAGGAATGACAGCCTG
>WJIO01000294.1 GCA_014730235.1 Candidatus Poribacteria bacterium | reverse complement strand
CACCGGAAGAATTGAATTTTTCTGCTTTTAAATATCGCTTTGAAGCCCGGGGCGGCATACCTGTCAATACTGGTCGTATGGGTGGATTCCCCGGTGAAACTATAGAGGAAACTGAAGAATACAGCATCACAAGGGACGGTCTCGGGCGCACCATGAAGCTGTGGAAAGGCGCAGCCACCATCGCCCTGCCTCTTGATTATCCTGTTAAAAACATGGACGACTGGCTTAAAATTAAACCTTTTTACGAATTCTCCCAAGCCCGACTCAGCAAAGATTGGGAGGCCACAGCCAGAAAACACCTGGAAAATGAGAGGGTTGTTTGTGTAAATATTCCCGGAGGTTTTGACCAGCCCCGCCAGTTGATAGGTGAAGAGGGTCTCTGCATGGCCTATTACGAACAGCCGGAGCTGGTTCACGAAATCCTGAATACCATCAGCGATACAGCCTACAAGGTGCTGGATGAGGTCTCTTCAAAAGTTCAAGTTGATCTTCTAAGTGTCCACGAGGACATGGCAGGAAAAAGCGGATCACTGGCAGGTCCAAAGCAGATTCAGGAGTTTATCAAGCCTTATTATCGAAAAATATGGGACATGCTGGCAGATCGGGGAGCCCGGCTTTTTGACCAGGACAGCGATGGCGACATGAACGGCGTTATAGATGCCTTCATAGATTCCGGCGTAAACTGCATGCACCCTATGGAACCGGCTGCCAACATGGACATCGTGAAAATCCGCAAAAAATACGGTGAAAAGCTGGCCTTTTACGGAGGCATCGACAAACACGTCATCCGGCGCAGCAAAATGGAGATTGAAGCCGAACTGGAATACAAAATACCTCCTATAGTAGCCACCGGCGGATGCGTCTTAGCTCTGGATCACCGCATCCCCAACGGCACGCCCCTGGAAAACTATAAGTTTTACATAAATAAGGCCTGGGAGATTTTAGATCGGGAGGCGGCGAAGCTCTAATACAATTTCCAAAATCGTTTAACGAAGGGATTAGCATGATAAACACAATATTTATGGTATTACTTTGCATTATAACCACAGCAACAACAGCAGTATCTCGGGAAAATGAAACTTTAGTCCACAACACAAGTGAACTAAATCAAGCCCTGACCCAAGCTAAGCCCGGACACAACATATTGATAACGCCGGGAAATTATGAAGGCGGAATATATATCCAGGAGCTAAATGGTGATTTGGATAAAACCATAGTAATAGATGCCGCCGATCCGGAGAAAAAGCCCGTTATTCAGGGAGGTGGGAACTGTATTCACATTGCCGAAGCTTCTTATCTGGAAATACGAAACCTGATTTTGTCTGGAGCTACCGGCAACGGCCTGAATATTGACGACGGCGGAACTTATGAAACGCCAGCCCATCATATCCTTCTGCATGGCTTAACGGTACGGGACATAGGGCCCGAGGGCAACCGCGATGGCATTAAGCTTTCCGGCGTGGATGAATTCAAGGTGAAGGAATGTTTTGTGGAACGCTGGGGGAGCGGCGGTTCGGGGATTGACATGGTGGGATGTCATAAGGGAGTTATTGAGGACTGCACTTTCCGGCACGGCGATGATAAGGGAAGTAATGCCATACAGATAAAGGGTGGCAGTAAGGATATAACGATCCAAAGCTGTCGCTTTGAGCATGCCGGCTCCCGGGCTGTCAACATAGGCGGCAGCACAGGCCTTCAGTTTTTCCGTCCCGACCCCCAGGGCTACGAAGCAAAAGATATAACCGTCGAAGGATGCTCCTTCATAGGTTCAATGGCCCCTGTTGCTTTTGTTGGGGTGGATGGGGCATTGGTAAGATACAACAAAATCTATCGCCCTCGCAAGTGGATTATGCGGATTTTACAGGAAACCCGGGGGCCGGAATTTGTGCCGTGCAGAAACGGGAAATTCATAAACAACATAGTTGTCTTCCGTTCTGACGAAGTATCCAACACTGTCAATATCGGCCCGAAAACTGCGCCGGAAACCTTTACATTTGCCGGTAACCTTTGGTATTGCATGGATGATGTTGATAAGAGCAAACCTGTTCTACCTGCACCGGAATCCAACGGGATTTACGGTAAAGATCCACAATTCTGTGATCCTGAAAAAGGTGATCTAAGACTTAAGGACGGTAGTCCAGTTTCCTGGAATATATCGTTATTTAAAGAGAATTAATTTTCATTGGAAGAATATAAAAATTCTGCTTTCCTTTCTACTACACAAGTGGTAAAATGTCGTGTGTATGTAATAACTATACTTTCGCACTTTTTAAAAGACATAGTATTTATACGCTTTTAGGAACACGGCATGCCGTGTTCCTAAAAGCCAAGAACCCCTATGAAATCTGTATTTACCGTTTTGATATATAAAAAGTGCGAAAGTATAGTAATAACTTAAAATGTTTGGTTTATAAAGAGGGGGGATATGCAATGAGGATTTTATTCTTTTTAATATTGAGTTTTGCTTTAATTTTTATTTGCTACGCTGGTGCTGAAGAGGAGGGTCTTGTCCTGCATTTTAGGTTTGATGGTCTTGATGGGGATCAGCTTCTTGATCGCTCTGGTATGGGAAATCATGGAACAGCTATGGGGCAATATAAGATAGTTGATGGTAAGTTTGGCAAAGGTCTGCAAATGGATGGAAGCCAGGCCAATTACGTGGAAGTTTTTGACTCTGATAGTCTGCACGTCACAGAAGTCTATACTATGGCTGTATGGGTAAAATTTGCCGAAATTACAGGACAAAGACACCAATTTTTCTTTGACAAAGGGGCTGATGATAAAACCCCGGGAGGATGGCGTCTTGGTAAAGTTATGTCCGGGAATCTGAGATTTCAGATTTACAAAGATGGAGCATGGCAAGCACCTGATGATGTTGGAGCGCCGGATTTTGTAGCTGATGAATGGTATCACTGCGCCGTAACGAGGGATGAAAGCGGAGTAACGAAAATTTGTTTAAATGGAAAACCGGAAGTTGTTGTAAATAACCCCTCGTATATTCTGCCTGTAAACGAAAATTCCCTTATACTGTGGGGAAGCAATCTCTGGGGAACCAATAACATGTTTACAGGTGTTCTGGATGAAATGGTCATATTCAACGGAAGGGCCCTAAGCCAGGGGGAAATTCAGCATTTCATGGAATCAGGTTCGTTTGCTGTGGAAGCTGATGATAAACTGGTCATTACCTGGGGATATATTAAGCATTAATCATTCAAAATGAAATGGGGAAAATATGAATTCAAATAAAAATCTGAAGCTCTGGTATCGTGAACCAGCAGAAGAATGGACAGAAGCCCTACCGGTAGGCAATGGCCGGTTAGGGGCAATGGTGTTCGGCGGAGTAGGAAAAGAACGCATACAGATGAACGAGGATTCCCTCTGGGACGGTCATCCCTGGGATACAAACAACCCCGAATCTCTGGAAGTTCTCCCTGAAGTTCAAAAACTTCTGTTTGAGGGTAAAAATGCAGAAGCCGCCGAACTGGCGAAAAAGATGATGGGCGATCCATGCAGGATAAAATCCTATCAATCCCTGGGTGATCTGATTCTGGAATTTTCCGGTCATGAAAACATAACAGGCTATCGTCGGGAACTTGATCTGGAGACTGGCGTGGCCCATACTATCTACAGCGTTGGTCAGGATTGTTTCACCAGAGATGTGTTTGCTTCTGCGCCGGATCAGGTGATAGTAATAAAACTTGGCTGCACAAAATCCGGCCGTATAACCTTTGATGCCAGCATTACCCGTCAGCAGGACGCAGAAACAAAAGCGGTTTCGAATGACACTCTGATTTTACAGGGGCAATGCGGTTCTGAAGGCATGAAATTCGCCGGTTATCTTAAGGCCATTCCAGAGGGCGGGGAAACCAGTGTAACAGATGAAAAAATCAGCATAAAGGATGCAGATTCGGTTATTCTGATAATTGCTGCCGCCACTAGTTACATCAACCAGAAGGATATAAGCGGCGGTCCCTATTCCCAATGCGAAGAAACTCTGGAAGCTGTTTCCGGTAAATCTTATGAGGATATGCTCAGAGATCATGTTGAGGATCATCAATTCCTGTTTAACCGGGTTGAGTTATATCTGGGCGAAAGTAAAGAGGATGTTCCAACCGATGATCGTTTGTTTGCTGTTAGAGAGGGAGGAAACGATCCCCGTTTGTTTGAGCTTTATTTTCAGCTTGGAAGATACATGCTGATGGGTAGTTCCAGACCCGGATGTTTCCCGGCAAATTTACAGGGAGTATGGAACGAACACATGAACGCGCCCTGGAACAGCGATTTTCATACCAACATAAACCTTCAGATGAATTATTGGCCCGCTGAGGTCTGCAATCTGCCGGAATGTCACGTTCCCCTGTTTGATTACATGGATACCCTTGTAGAACCCGGTAGCAAAACTGCCAAAATTCATTACGGAGCCGGGGGATGGGTGGTTCATCATCTTTCAGACGTGTTTGGTTTTACAACACCAGCCGATGGGGTATGGGGCATCTGGCCTATGGGGGCAGCATGGTTGTGCCAGCATTTATTTGAGCATTATCTGTTTAGCGGCGACAAAGATTTTCTTAAAGAAAGGGCTTACCCTCTCATGAAAGGCGCAGCAAGATTTATCCTGGATTTCATGGTTGAAGCCCCGGAAGGTACGCCAGTAGTCGGGAAACTGGTTACCAATCCGTCCCACTCGCCAGAAAACAGCTTTACAAAACCCGATGGAACCAGGTCTATGTTTACTTATGCTGCAACTATGGATCTGGAGATAATCCATGAACTTCTAACAAATTGCACTACTGCTATCAATATATTGTCTGAGAATGATGATTTAGATTCGGAATTCAAGGAAGAACTGGAATCGGCCCTGGAGAGACTTGCGCCATTACAGATCAGCAAAAAGACAGGTCGTTTGCAGGAATGGATCGAAGATTATGATGAGCCGGAACCGGGCCATAGACACATGTCTCACATGTATGGACTGCATCCGGGATGCCAGATCACCCTTGAAAACACTCCAGAACTGGCGGCTGCTGCCCGTAAATCACTGGAATATCGCCTGAGTCATGGCGGAGGCCATACCGGATGGAGTCGGGCCTGGTTGGTAAATTTCTGGTCAAGGCTTTATGAAGGTGAGGAGGCGTATAAGCACCTTAAAGACCTGTTAACACGATGCACCCTACCTAATCTCTTTGACACCCATCCGCCTTTCCAGATTGACGGCAACTTCGGAGGTACAGCCGGCATAGCCGAAATGCTACTGCAAAGCCATACCGGTCAAATTCGCATGCTCCCGGCCCTGCCTAAAGCCTGGTCTAAAGGCTATGTAAAGGGACTGCGCGCCCGGGGAGGGTTTGAGGTGGATATGAACTGGAATAACGGACAGCTTATTGAAGCGAAAATCCGATCAACAGCAGGCAACAAATGCCGGATAAAGGTTCTTGTTCCTGTAAAGGCTGTATCTGAGGGTAAGGAAATAGAGGTCACTCGGTCTTATGAAATCGTCGAATTTGACACCGAAGCAGGGAAATGTTATGAATTAAAATTTGGGTTGTAAATAAAATAAACGGGAGGGAGAAATTCTACCCTCCCGAAAAACCATATCAGTCAATATGAAATACTTCCTTCAAATCCACCGAGACCGGGCTGTTATCAGGGTTTGATGGCATTATATCGCCCATGTATTTCCACCACCGCTGACATACTTCTGTCTTTGCAATGTTGTTCCATTTCTCCTCGTCTTCGATCTCCACATAAGCAAACAGCGTGTTTGTCTGCGGTTGCAGGAATATGGAGTAATTATGCACGCCGTGATCTTTTAGCGTCTGTTCCAGTTCAGACCATATAGGATTATGACGCTTTTCGTATTCTTCCTCTTTTCCTTTGTTCACTGACATTGCAAAGGCCTTGCGAATCATACTTTTCTCCTGGTGTTAGGGTTTAAGAAGTTTAAAGCCCAGCTTTTGATCAAGATAGCGCATCGCGGTTGTGTCATTAAGCTCAAAAAGCACAGCTTCCATAGTTTGCCATACTTTTACCCCTACCCTTATACAGCCTGTAACAGTGGAATCTTTTCTCCCGGAGGCCATGTGCATATGCAGGCTTGGGCTACCATATTCATCCTGAAACAGTGTTCCCACACCGGCTACTTCGTGGACACCAGCGAGGGTGTGTACCATAGGCACGATAGGAGATTCATCAGGATCAGCCGGTCCCAGCACCTGTTTACTACCATCATTGGCTCCACCAAGAATAATAATAGCTGCGGATCGGATTTCTTTCTCTGCGGCGAGTTTCTCGATCTCTTCGTGAACTATATCTCCATCTTCCAGTCTTATTATAAAAATTCTTCCAAGGCTTGCCTCTGAATATTTCAAAATTACCTCCAGATTAATCTTCAGATTCGGTCATTACTTCATATTTTTGACCTGCTTTTTTATAAAGGCAAAGCAGTTTTGATTCAGTATTTATACCCTCAATATTTCGGGATACACCTTCAGGGCTGTAGGAATATAATTCCATATCACCGTTTTTCATTTCTACCACTATACCAATGTCAGTTATTTTTATGTCCTGGATTTTCCCTTCTTGACCTTCCATTACTGGCTCTATGACAGCGGCATATTTTGTCTCTTTACCTTTTCTTGTAACAAATATCAGGGGAACACGATGTTTAATAGATTCACCAACACCTGTACCGGTCATTACTCCAGAATCTGCCTCTGCGTTTACCATTATCTCTACCCTGGTCTCATCCATTAAAACCACAGCTTTTATAGTTTTATCGGTAATTCCGGTTTTTATATCCTGAATATACTCAAAGCCCTGACCCTCAGGAACATCATCGGCTTGTAGGGCGGCTGGACATGATATGTCTTTACCGAGATTGTGATATATCCAGTCGAAGGTGTGCTCATGGTTGGATTTCAGCATATCAAACACCACAAGAAAATCGGGCCGGAGCACTATAAGACGGTGGTGGGTTACATCCCCATAAGCATCATTGGTATAAGCCGCCGCGGCTGATACCCGGGAATTGGTGACAAATAGATCGTATTTACCGGCAACACCCTGTTGGGATGTCCTGTCTACCAGCACTGTATTGTGACTTGTGGTGGCCCTGTACCAGTTTCTATGAACCGGCAGACGATAGGCCTGGCTCCGGGCCCGACCGGGATCATATCCAAGCTCCATGTCCATTCCAAAATATACAAAGGAAAGCTTGTCAAAATGACCATGAAATCCGCCGAAGGGGCCAAAGGTCATAACCGCACTGGAACGGCCTTTGTCACCATTGGATTGAAGAATAGCATGTCCTGCGCCCTCTTTTAATGTGCTTGTTAATTGCGGTTTACTTGCGGCAGAATCTGGGTTTTCGGTGCGTCCATAAAGTATTGAATCCCATGTAGGTGGTTCTGGTAAAACTGAAAGAAATACCGGCTCATTCCAATGGTTATATGCAGCTTCGTATAACCTTCCGGGGATTCCTGTCGTGGTGGCATCGCCAAATCGGGGAAGTGTGCCATCTGCCATTTGGTAGTCCATAGCCACAGTATACATGTCTTTAACCTGGGGAACTGAGTAAAGGTCAATACCAAGCCTTCGGGCCGTCTCAGTAATCCGCTGGACTGCCCCCAATGTGTAAAAATGATAACCCCAGGAATTTTCGTACCACATGCCGCCAGGTAATACCGAAACCTTCATTTGATAATAAAAACCGTTTTGTTCATCTTCCAAGGCTTGACGTATTAGTTCCGCTTTATTAAGCACTCCCCCGATAAGCATAAAAGCCGAGTTATGGTAAGTCTGCCAGTTGCTTTTTCCTGCTTTGTGTTTGGCTATATTTTCATATACTTTAAGAAGAAAATTCTCCCGGATAGCTTTATGATCCGCTTTAGAATAGACTTCCGAAAGTCGTGTAAGGTCGTATGAATTACATACCGATAGCATCCAACTGGCCTCATTCAGGGTTTGTTCAAACACATGACCGCCAGACCTGCTGGGATTATCGGTCTTTTTGCCCATGTTTGCGCTGTGATATGGATAATCCGAGTATCTTTCGGCATATCTCACCATTATGTCCCTTACCCGTTGGGCATATTTTTCATCCTCCGTAAGAGCATAAGCCCATGCGCAGGCTTCCATATTCCTTGTCAGGGCAGAATGCCTGCGGCTGTATATGACGTTATCGTAGGGATAACCGGTGTATACCTCTTCGCAGTTAGGGCATCGGTGGTGAGTTTCGTCTATAGTTTCCAAGGCTATCTGGCATTTATCGCACTGATACCACTGGTTATGCTGACCTCCCTCGGGGGGGAAATCAACTTTATGCTTGAGAGCTTTATCACCCTGTTCCACCTTTTTGGCCACGACTTTATGTTCCAAACCATCGTTTTTATAGGCATCCCTGAGACGCTGAAGTTCTTCCGGGCTGCATGCAACGGCAGGCCAGGGTTGTGGGTCAGGAAGCTTAATCTCTACTGCCTCTGATGAAGACATGATAAGAATTCCTCCTATTGATATGATGATAATTATAAGCTTTAATGAATTGCTGATATAGGTTTTATACATTAATCGCTCTTTTATAAACACACTTATTTTTCCTCCTGATAATTATATAACACTTTAGTTGATAAATTAAAATGGTTCTTCCGGTTTCAGTGTGGTTATAATTGAAAATTCCCTCAGCTTGTCATTCCTGCGAAGGCAGCAAGCCCGTCTTTATGCGGATCTATTGGATTCCTGCCTTCGCAGGAATGACAGCATAAAGAAGTTTCTTATCTTTACCAAACTGAACCCGGAAGAGCCATATTTATTACTTTAATATTTTCTTCTGTCAACAATCGAAGCTATCTTCCTACCGGTAAAATAGCTATTGTCCACAAATTCAATTTTCAAATCCAGAAAGCCCTCTTCAAGGTAAAACTCCAGTTCATTCATATGATACAAAGCATCTTTTATATCTATATGTTTGCTTTTCATTTTCTCCGGCAGGATAACGGTCATTAGTTCCTGCGCTTTTTGATTTGAAAGTATTATCTGCAAGAAGCCGGTTTCGTTTGTCTCTGAATATATGGTATTCAGGAAGGTGCTGTAATAGAATTTTTCACCATACAGGCTGAAGCCATCGTCGGTTCGTCCCAATACTTTAATCCTTGGTGATGTGCGTCCACATTTGCATTTGCTGGAATCTATCTGAACCATATCCCCCAGTCGGTATTTAATTACAGGCTGTATATCAATTTGCATAGTTGTCCATGTTACCTCCCCCTGCTGGACTGTATTGCTGATATTCTCTGGTTGTATTAGCATTGGAAGATTTACATCGGTATATATATGTATGCCATTATGGGCCGGACATTCCCCGCCCAGTGTGCTGACTTCTGTTCCACCGTAGTGGGAAAATATTTCAACATTCAGTTCATACTGAATACGCTTTCTAAATCCTTCATCCAGCTTTTCGCCAAAATATACGATCTTTTGCAGATTTGTTTCGCCTGCTTCCTGATACATATGCAATATGGCATCATAAGATCGGGCCAACAGGCTTGGAACAGTAAATATAACCGTCGGATCAAGCTTTATTAATCCCTTTAAAGATTCCCCGAAATCCGATTGAATACCATAATATATGGTATCTTTAACCCCAACAGCTTCACAGGCTTTGGAAAACCACAGGTATATACCGGGATCACCCACGTCTATGAATACAACAACATCATCTCTGGATAGTCCAAACCCAGCCATTACGCGACTTGCCAGCTTTAACTCGTTTAATTCATCATTGCGACTCTGGAAACGTCTTTTAGGTTTGCCCGTCGTACCCGATGTCACCTCCACATAATACAAACGGCGGTTAGCATGCAAAAGCGCATCCCTCTCAAGGTGGCAGTATTCCTTCTTTGTCAGGTATGGCATTCTTTTCAGCACATCCAGGGGATCAGAACAGGGATCAATACCGGCTTCATCCATACGCTTCTTATAAAAGGGAAAATGCTGATAAGCTCTGAGCAAAAGTGATGATAACTTTGGGCGCACAATGCTTTCTATTAGCTTTTGCTGATCCATACATTCGATCTGTGGTTCCAGTATCATCTTAATGCTCCCCAATGTAAGTTACACTTAATCTTCCATTACCGGTTATCTGCCCCCTGTCCATAGTCATATACCTTATAAAAGGCTGAAGCCAGCTTTCCAAGGCCGTAATGCTGAGAATGCTGTTTACGGATTCTATGTAAAAATAATCCGGAGGATATATATAATTTTCACCCGGCAATCTTACCCCGATCCAGCTTAATTCCGTCAGGACATATAAATCAAAATGCCTTAAAGATGTAGAGGATAAATCTTCATTATACTGATTTATGGTAAAAAGATTTTCAACGCCACTTTTTGTAGACCAACAGGGTATGTAATCCAATCCCAACACCAGACAGTCAGGATCAAGCCTGCTGATCCATGTAATAACTTCATCAATCTTATGATCCCGCAGAATCATCATCCATGCAGGATAGCCATAATAAAGCAGATTATTAACAATCTCACCGCAGTAATAGCTATGAGCGTTATCGGTAATAATTAGAAATCTGCATCCACTGGGTATATCAGCCTGATTTATCAGATAGTAAAATATCTCATAACGTATATCCCGGTCATAAGAGCTTTCCAGCCTTGGTAAAGGGAATATGGTTTTGTTCTGCACAGTGGGCAAAATAATTCCTGCATCGTCCATATCTGAGATGACATCCTGAATATCACACGACGCAAAATCTCCTATAGTAACGGCAGGGAGACTATTAAAGTTTTCTTTATTGCTTATAGAGGGCTTACTGCCGTAAATCCTGCGATACAGAGGCACGCTATCAAAAGCGTATTCTACCAGTTCTTTCAGTCTATCCAGCATATTATTGTGGCACCACCGGCAGTATTATATGTGAAGGATGTTCAGCATCCATGTAAATGGTGTTTCTGGCGACCTTCGTCTTCTCATCCTCATCCGGAAGTTTGCCTGTATTTGGGTTAGTGTCAAACCTGGGAGAGTTACTTGAGGATATGGCCACTCGTATACGGTGTCCGGGACTGAAAACGAGACTGGTATTCCACAGATCGATCTCAAACTCATAAATCTGTCCCGGTTCCATAAGTTCCCGCTTTTTCAGTGTGTTACGATGGCTTGCCCGGATAATTCCATCAGCAATTAATATGCTGCGACCATCGGGATAAACATCACATAACTTGGCGGTGAAATCCGTATCAACGGCATCTGACAAAGCCCATATCTTTACCGTCAACGGGCCTGTTATTTCCATGTAATTTTCCAATTCGTCAGAAGTAAATAACAGCACGTCCTCTCTATCCTCAATAGATTGCTGATCCATCGGTCCTTTTGATATAACAAGGTTCGCTCCACCGATGGTGGGAACTGGATCCTTAGGGTCGTAATCATAGTATAATGAACTTTCCGATTCCTCTGAAGGATTAAAAGACAGCTTTCCATCAGAATGGAAATAGGCTTTGGTCATTTCCGCTGGAATGGGCCAGTCATCGGCACTTTTCCATTGGTTTCCCGGGGTATTTTTATCATCAGGATCACCCATGACGAAGTAATAAACAGGCTTAAGCTCTTCCATACCTTTGCCGTCGTTTTTCATCCACATATCGAACCAACTCATCCAGTTTCCTATGTTGGCAATTTCTGGCCGACCTTTATCGGGAAATTGAACACATTCCTCAGCGCGACCGTGTCCGTAGGCTTCCATTGCTAGGATGCAGTTACCTCTTGCCCCTTCGTCTCCGTTATTATTTATGGTGGTAAAGCTGTTGACACTTCCGGCGTTGAAAATATCGTACCAGCCGCCTAAAAACAGGCATGGGACGTTTACCCTGTCGGCCACACTTTCGCAGTCAAACTTTTTCCAGAAATCGTCGTAATTTGGATGGGCCCGGAACATTTCCAGATTTTTCGGATCAAATTCATTTCCGCTTAACCATAATTCCATCAGACTTTTGCGAAATACTCCGCCTTGATATGTGCATTGATGATACATGCTGGAATAGGCCACAACACTGTAAATGCAGACTAGATGCGGCGGTCGGCTGGGGGCCATCATATTCAGGTCAATAGCCGGCGCGCTCATGCCAATACCGCCCACTTTACCGTTGCACCATTCCTGTTCTGCGATCCATTCAACTGTGTCATAACCGTCCTGATATTTACTCCAGCCGCCGTGAAGAAAGACGGGGTAATCTTTTCCTTCAGAGCCAAATCGCCCCCGAAAGTCCTGAGCCACAAATACATATCCCCCTAAATTCGCCATACCTCCCCAGGCTTCTACACCTTCTTTGTTGTAGGGTGTGCGAATAAGGATAACAGGCCAGGGACCGTCACCTGTCGGCAAATATATATCCGTAGCCAGTTTTACGCCGTCACGCATGGGAACCATTACCGTCTGACTTGGTTCTGCAAGGCAAAACTTAGAAACACTAATGAAAATTAATAAGCTCATTAACGCAAAGAAAAACTTAGGCATTTTATCCTCCGTAAAACAAAATTTCAATTTACTTGAATAAAAATAATTCCAAAAGCATATTAACAGACTACCATTGAATCAGTCAAGCCTTCTTTCTGGTATTCAGACATGATTTCAAACATACGAATAGGCCTTCTGGAAAGAAAAAAAATCTTGATCCTTAATTCCAATTATGATAGGATTCTCCACATATAAAATTCAGGTTTAACCCGGATAGAATCAAGGAGGAAATATGATGGAACATGAGGATCTGCGTTCTTTACCGGTGGATGAGGTAATACAAAAGGTGGGTGTATCCAGGGCTATAGGCATAAAGCATGTTGCTAGCCTGTTGTTTACCTATCGCTGCACCATCGCCTGTAAACACTGCTTATTTAACTGTAGCCCCTGGCAGCCTGATGTATACATAAGCCATGAGGACGGCGTGGAGTTTATGCGTCAGTTAAGGGCGACTGATAGGGTTATACACATTGCCGGTGGTGAAGCCATGATGTATTACCAGAAGATGCTGGCCATATGTCAGGATGCTAACAAAGAAGGATGTGCCCCTCACTTTTTTGAGACAAACGCCTCATGGTGCGTTAATGATCACATAACCCAAACAAGATATGAAGAATTAAAAAATGCAGGCATATTGGGTGTGTTGATAAGCGCAGACCCATACCATCAGGAATTCGTATCCCCCGAACCCCGTATAAGAGCATATAAGTGGGCTGTGGAAATATTTGGTGAGGAAAATGTAGCCGCATCCAATACCTCTTATGAACAGCTTTCTGAATTCCGGGATATTGTTAAAAATGAGCATAAACTGGCCGAATATAGCCTCCATCACGTCCCGCGCCTGGTAGGTAGGGCCGGGGATGTGCTGACCAGATTTTACAATGATAGACCCCTGGACGAATTATCAGAAGATCCCCTGTGGCATGGTGGTCATAAAACCAGAGATTGCAAATCCGAGTTTGACAGTCAGGAGATGTGGGAGATTCATATTGATCCCTATGGTAATATACAGACCTGCTGTGGAATAATAATCGGTGATGCTCACAAAAAGCCCCTGCTGGAATGGATGAAACAGGGATTTCATGTGGAAAACGAGCTTGTAAATATGGTCTACGAAAACGGACCTTATGATTATCTTGATCTTGCAGTTAAATATGGTTATAAACCAAAGGAAAAATATCCCCAAAAATGCAACATGTGTTGGGAAGCGCGTAAGTTTTTAAGACCTTATTTCCCCGAAACATTTGGCCCTGGGGAAATTTATGATACGGAACGTGAACATAAAAAAGGAGAATCTTAGTATGGCGATGTTTAAGGTAGGTATAATTGGTTGTGGCGGCAGAGGCAGGTCTCACGCCGCAGGATATGCGGCTTCATCCGATGTCAAAATTGTGGCCTGCGCTGATCCAAAACGGGAGAATGCAAAAGCCCTGGCAGAAACTCATAATATACCTGAATCCGATATTTACTCTGACTACAACAAAATGCTGGAAGAGGTAAAACCCGACATAGTAAGTGTATGCACATGGACAGGCCTGCACGCTAAGATGATTATTGATAGTGTTAAAGCTGGTGTAAAGGCCATCCACGCCGAAAAGCCTATGGCTCCAACATGGGGTGAATCCAAAAAGATTTATAAAGCCTGTGCGGATAATGATGTTATGATAACCTTTTGTCATCAACGAAGGTTTGGCGCTCATTTCGTAAAAGCCAAAGAGCTTGCTAATGATGGCACTATAGGCGATTTATACCGGGTTGAAGGTTTTTGCTCAAACCTGTTCGATTGGGGAACTCATTGGTTTGATATGTTCTTCTTCTACAATAACGACGAACCAGCCGAATGGGTAATCGGACAGCTTAGTTACGAAAAAGAGCATACGGTATTCGGCGTTCCTGTGGAAACAAACGGTTTATCATACATAAAATGGAAAAACGGTTTGCACGGCCTTCTGGTAACAGGCATGGGTGGAAGCAACTGCTCTAACAGAATAATAGGAACAAAGGGTATGATAGAAGTTGAAGTCCGTAATGGGCCTTCTTGCAGGTTTAAAAACGAGGATAAAGCCGGATGGCAGGTTGCCGATCTTAAAGGAGTTGTTCCACCAGGCGGAGATACCACCCTGTCAGTGCTGGATCTAATTGACTGCTTAAAAACAGGCCAAGAGCCAGTATTGAGCGGTCGAAAAGCGTTACAGGCCACTGAACTTATATTTGCTACCTACGAATCAAGCAGAAAAAGAGCCAGAATAAATCTACCTCTGGAAATCGAGGACTCACCATTAATTTCCATGATAGAGGATGGAACTTTGAAAGCCAAATAATTTTTTATCATGGGCATGTAAAACACGCCCATGGTATATTAGTGACTTGGGCCAGTTTTCTCTTGCTTATAGAAAATGAAAATAATAAAGAATTTCATTCAAGAAAAGTACCACAAAATTAAAAAAGATGAGCCCGGACAAAGATTTGTCAATTACTACAAGAAGCGTCAGCAAAAACAGCAGGGAAATCTGGTTCTAAAAGTCTTTTATATAGTAATTGGGATACTGTTAATAATAACAGGAGTAATTTTTGGCTTTTTACCGGGGCCAGGATTTGTCTTTGTCCTGACCGGTCTGGGCCTTATTGGTTCCCAGTTAAAATTTTTTGCTTTAATTCTGGATAAGGGTGAAATTAAATTGAGACACTGGCTCAGAAAATTAAAGCGCAATTCGTCATCTTAAGGTTCAATAACAAGCCCTATGGATAAACCCGTTCCGGTCTCATAATACCTGTCGGCACAAAGAAAGGGCAGGTCAACCGATGTTCGAAATCACCAAGCATAAAATTTATGTCTGTGAAAACTTTGGCTCTTGTGGTTTGAGTGTGGTAATAATTTGAAAATTTTCTCAGCTTTGCCATTCCTGCGAAAGCAGGAATGGCAGCATAAAGAAGCTTCTTATCTTTATCACACTAAACCCGGAAGAACCAAAGCTTTATTTGTTACTCTGTTCTTCGCAATAACACTGGGATGTAAAATTTGTGCTTGGTCGAAATCATATATGAATATTTTACCTTGACAAAGGTTTTTAGTTGAGGTATAATCTCTAGTAATTTAATAGACATTGTAGAGATTGAGGGTGAGGATTTATGAAACTATCTACAAGGGCCAGATATGGAGCAAGATTGATGCTTGATTTGGCTATCCACTATAACAAAGGGCAACAACTTTTAAAAGATATCGCACAACGACAGAGTGTATCGGATAAATATCTCTGGCAGTTGATAAATCCCCTCAAAGTTGCAGGCCTTGTGAGTTCTACAAGGGGAGCGCATGGTGGTTATAATCTGGCAAAGAAGCCTTCGGATATAACTCTAAGAGAGATTATCGAGACGTTGGAAGGCCCTTTATGTATTGTGGAATGTGTTGATAATCCAGAGATTTGTGATAAAGCTGAAGAATGCGTCACCATTGGAATATGGGAAGAGGCGTCAAATAGATTGAAGGAATTTTTTGAATCCATATCTCTTCAGGATATGGTGGAAATGAGTGAAAGTTAGTAATGTTTAATTTGTGGTGTAATGAAAATAATATGATGATAATGATGGCTATGTCTATGAGCCATCGGCTTTGGGGTGAGACTATGTTAATGTGAAATTATACTACAAGTTAAATATCAGATACCCACTGCCGAATAAATTGGTTAGTGGGTTTTTTTTATTTTTATAAGGAGGATGAGATGTCAAAAACTTATGCAGAGATTAATGATAGGATTAAAAAAGGTGAAGTTGTTGTTGTAACAGCGGAAGAGATTATTGATATTGTGGATGAAAAAGGGGTGAAAAAAGCTGCTCAGGAAGTAGATGTTGTTACCACAGGAACTTTTAGCCCCATGTGTTCCAGCGGCGCTTTTCTGAACTTTGGTCATGCCAAACCCAGGATAAAGGTTCAGAAAGCATGGCTTAACGGTGTTAATGCCTATGCGGGATTGGCTGCCGTTGACCTTTATGTCGGCGCAACGGAATTGCCGGAGGATGATCCCCTGAATAAGGTATTTCCCGGTGAATTTAAATACGGCGGCGGTCATATTATTGAAGACCTGGTATCCGGTAAGGACATCAGGCTGAAGGCCATTGCTTATGGAACGGATTGTTATCCTGGAAAAGAACTGGATACGTGGATAAAGCTGGAAGACTTAAATGAGGCAGTTTTGACTAACCCCAGAAATGCCTATCAAAATTATAACTGCGCGGTTAATCTTTCGGATAAAACCATATACACATACATGGGAACGATTAAACCCAAGTTGGGAAATGCCACATACTGTAGTGCCGCCCAGCTTTCGCCACTTATGAATGACCCGGAATACAAAACCATCGGTATTGGAACCCGGATATTCCTGGGAGGCGGCGTGGGCTATGTTATATGGCAGGGAACACAGCATAATCCAACAGTGGCCAGGACAGAAGGCGGAGTACCAAAAGGTGGAGCGGGAACGCTTTCGGTTATTGGCGACCTGAAACAGATGGTCCCGGATTGGTTGCGGGGTGTGTCGTTTAGAGGTTACGGTGCGACCCTTGCTGTTGGCATTGGTATTCCT
>WJIO01000293.1 GCA_014730235.1 Candidatus Poribacteria bacterium | reverse complement strand
GCTGTCATTCCTGCTTCAAGCTTTTTGAAAAAGCTTGAAGCAGGAATGACATAGAACTATATTCTTTGAGCATTTTCATCTGTTTCTTCATGCTGAATTCTTATAAACATTGGTTTTAGAGATTTTTTAGAATTCTCAGTAATCTTATTATCGCTGTTGTGCTTTTGAACTACCAAGCCAGACGGAACGTTCGCCAAATAGCTGTTCAATCTGTGAAATCAGTTCATCGGAAGGAGCTACTCTTGTGTCGGGGTTGGCCTGGACTACTACCTCACCATATTGCGGTGTTTTAAAATGCAGGTAAAGATCGCAGTTACCCTTATAACTTAAACACATGGATTTCAGAGATTCCAAAAGTGAGGTTTCTATAGCCTCTGATTTCAGGTGAACGTGCAGAGAATCGGTAAACTTACGTTTTGCTTCTTCCATACATAAAAGTTCTTCTACAATAATACTGTGCGTTTCCCGCTCTGGTTGTCCGTTACCCAGTGATCCTCTGACCCATACAATTTTACCATCTTCCAGGGATGAAGAGCATTTCTCCAGGGCTTCTGCAAAAATAACCAGGTCTACAACACCATCCAAATCTTCCAAGGAGACAAAGGCCATCTGCTTGTCGTTCTTGGTAGTGTGGTATCGTATGCTGTTGATCATACCTGCCAGGGATATTTTATCCTCGCTTTCAAAATCGTCAAGGTTTGTTGTATTGGCGTTGGTATATTCCTTGATAATATCATCATAACGCATGAGCGGATGACCTGAAATATAGAATCCCAGGATTTCTTTTTCCATGGCCAATTTTTCCATGTCACCAAGCTTTGGCACTTCCGGTAGTTTCTGGGCTTCGGTGGAAAAGGATTCTGCAAAGTCAAATAGCGAAACCTGGCCAACTTCCCTATCCTTCTGGGCTGATTGACCGGCTTCCATTGCGGAATCAAGGGCAGCAAGCAATTGGGCCCTGTGACCTTCCAGAGAATCAAATGCACCGCATTTGATCAGGCTTTCAACGCATTTCCTGTTGACCGATTTAATGTCAACTCTCTCGCAGAAGTCGAACAGGGTTTTGAATGGGCCTTTTTCATCTCTTGCGGCTATTATAGCTTCAATTGCACTTTCACCCACGTTTTTGACAGAGCAAAGCCCGAACCTTATTCGCTGACCTTTTACGGTAAATTCGTTGAAACTCTCATTAATATCCGGCGGTAACACATCAATTTCCTGCTTCTGACATTCTTTCAGGTATTTTATCAATTCCCCTGAGCTGTCCTGTTTTTCCTTTGTGCTGGTCATGCCGGCTGCCATGAATTCTACGGGATAATGGGCTTTAAGATATGCTGTATGGTATGTAACCAGAGCGTAGGCTGTAGTATGAGATTGATTGAAACAATATCCGGAGAACGGGATCATCTGTTCAAAAATACCTTCAGCCACCTCGGCGGGAATTCCTTTTTTCTTTGCACCTTCTATAAATGGACCCCGTTGTTTTTCAATCTCTGATATCTTTTTCTTTCCCATAGCCCTTCTAAGCACATCAGTTTGACCCAGCGTAAAACCAGCCATATCGCGCCCGATCTTCATGATCTGTTCCTGGTATACCATAGTTCCGTAGGTATCTTTCAATATAGGTTCCAGAACCGGATGGGTGTATTCAATAGGTATAGTTCCCAGCTTACGTCCTATATATTCGTCCATCATACCGCTTTGGATAGGGCCGGGCCTGTAAAGACTCACAATCGGAACAATATCTTCAAAGCATTTAGGTTGAAGCTTTATAACTAGGTCAACCATTCCCTGTCCACCAAGTTGGAAAACTCCAAGAGTTCGCCCTTCTCCCAGCATTTTATATGTCTTTTCATCATCCATGTCTATTTTTTCCAAGTCCAGCTTAACATGATGATTTTCCTCGATCAGCCTTAAAGTATGATCGATCATGGGAAGAGCATCAAGTCCCAGGATATCCAGCTTATTCACGCCTATCCATTCCAAAATTTTCATATCATACTGGGTAACAATTTCATCTCTGCTGGTCTTGTATAGCGGCACGTATTGGGTGGCTTTGCCTTTTGTTACAATAACCCCGGCAGCATGTACCGAAGCATTTCGGGCTATACCTTCCAAAGCCTTAGCTATTTTAATAATTTTGCCTTTTTCCGGATCATTGGCTATCTGTTGTAAATCAGGAACAGTCTCTAAGGCCTTATCCAGTGTCATACCCAGGTCTTTTGGCACAAGGTTTGCTATCCGGGTTACTTCTTCCAGAGGCATACCCAGAACGCGCCCCACGTCTTTTATCGCCGCCTTGGCCATTAGTCTGTTATAGGTTATAATCTGAGCTGTAGATTCCCGACCGTATCTTTCGATCATATATTCCACGATCTCACCCCGACGGGTGGAGTCGAAATCAATATCAAAGTCCGGAGGCGTTATACGTTCAGGGTTCAAAAACCTTTCAAAGACCAGTCCATGCTTCAATGGATCAAGTTTGGTTACACCAATAGAATATGATACGATACTGCCAGCAGCCGAACCACGACCGGGACCAACGCTTATACCCCGGCTTTGAGCAAAGTTTACAACTTCCCTGGCCATGAGAAAAAACGTTGCAAAGCCGGTTTCTCTAATAAGTGCCAATTCATATTGCAGACGTTCCTCAACTTCCTTGGCAGGATTAGAATAGCGCTCCTTTATACCTTTTCGCGCCAATTCTTCAAGGTAGCTGTCGGGATTATGACCTTCCGGCAGTTCGATATCGGGAATTACCACATCAAAATTCATCTCAACATTACATTTTTCGGCAATTTCCAGTGTGTTTGTCATTAATTCAGGAATATCAGGAAACAAAGCCCTCATCTCATCCGGTGTTCGGAAGTGAAATTCATCAGAACCAAAGGAAAGCCGACCTGAATCGTCAATAGTTTTCCCCGTTTGTATGGCCAGCAAAACTTCATGGGCGGCTGAGTCTTCCTGGTTGATATAATGGCAATCATTTGTAACCACCATAGGTATCTCCAGCTTTTTTGCCAGCTTTATGAGTTTTGGCATGGCCTCTTTTTCTTTCTCAAGCTGGTGATACTGAAGCTCTATGTAAAAATTATCCTCACCGAAAATCTGCCTGAGATCGTCAGCGGCTTTTTGAGCTTTCCTTTCCTGATCTGCCAGCAAAAGCCAGGGAACCTGCCCCTGTATACATGCACTGAGGGCGATCAGACCTTCATGATATTCTTCCAGGAGTTCCCTGTCAACTCTTGCCCTGTAATAAAAGCCCTCAAGATATCCCCTGGAAACTAATTCCATAAGGTTCTTATATCCTTTTTCGTTCTTAGCAAGTAATACAAGATGATGCGAACTTTCCTTGGAATTCCGGTTGAACCTGCCGGAAGGTGCAACATAAACCTCACTACCAATTATAGGTTTTATTCCCTTTTCTGTAGTCTTGTTATAAAATTCCATAGCACCGAACATATTACCATGATCAGTAATGGCAAGGGCCGGCATACCAAGTTTCAGGGCAGTATCTATCATATCAGATATTTTACATGCCCCATCAAGCAAACTATATTCAGTATGGTTGTGAAGATGAACAAATTCACCCTGACTCATTTCCTAAACACCTCGAATCTATACCTTTATATATGAGACAAAACAGTAATGTTGTACATAATATCAGGAAATTATTAAACAAATGGGGATTTTCAACATGGATGAGAACTTACATTAGATCATATCACATACATAATACTCAGTCAACCAAGTAATCACATCCCAAGCATAAAATTTATATCCGTGAAAACTTTGGCTCTTCTGGTTTGAGTATGGTAATAACTTGAAAATTTTCTCAGCTTGTCATTCCTGCTTCAAGCTTTTTGAAAAAGCTTGAGCAAAAAGGAATAAGAGTTTCGCAGGAATGACAAATGGAGGATATTTTTTTCTTAATTGGAAATAGATAAAAACCCGCTTAAGAAATTCTGCGGACAAGAAATTTATGCTCAGAATACCCGATTTATAAGATTTTTTCTTTACTGTAAAATAGGAAATATGATACAATTTCATGTCCGAAGGTATAATGCTATTTATTCTAACGCCTGTTCCGGATCATATCTAACAATGACATGATTCTGACAATAGATGCTCTGACAGCGAACTGCTGACATAAGTTGGGCAAAAGTAATGGAGCAAACTACTGAGAATATGGATAATCAAAAATCACCAGAAGAAATTAACAATAGCAGAGTCTCATGGCGCAGTATTATTATAGGTTCAATTCTTATTCCCTTTAACTGTTTCTGGATATTGCAATTTGAATTTCACAGATGGTCTTTTCCCACTTACCTGGTTCCATATTACAATGTTATATTCTGCCTCGTGCTTTTGATGGGAACATCATTTGTCCTGAAAAAGATCGCATCAAAATGGGCTTTCCGGTCGGGAGAACTACTTGTTGCATATCTCATGATGTGTATTGCCTCTTCTATCTGCTCCCACAACATGATGCAAATTTTGGTAACATCTATGGGACATGCCTATTGGTTTGCTACTCCTGAAAATGAATGGGCTGACATGATCTTACCTCATCTTCCTGAATGGCTTACAGTATCTGACCAGGACACTCTAAGAGCCTATTATGAAGGTGAGACCACTTTTTACCGATGGGACTATATTCGACCCTGGATAGTACCTTTTTTATGGTGGCTGGCTTTTACTGTTGTGCTGCTCTGGGTTATGCTGTGCATCAATGTAGTCATAAGACGACAGTGGATGGAGCGGGAACGTCTTACCTATCCTATAATTCAGCTACCGCTGGCTATCATAGACAAAAAAAATAATCTGCTGAAAAGCAAGGCAATGTGGATAGGGTTCTCTATTACTGCGGGAATGACGTTGATAAATGGTGTTAATTCTATATTTCCATTTATACCATATATACCCCTCAAGCGTCTTATTGATCTTCGTCAATACATAACTGAACGGCCCTGGAATGCAATTGGTTGGACACCTATAACCTTGCATCCGCACCTGATAGGTCTTGGTTTCCTTATGCCGCTGGATTTGCTGTTTTCATCCTGGTTCTTCTACTGGGTACTGAAGGCCCAGTATATATTCCGAAGCGCTTTCAGCTTTCGCATGTTCCCCGGTTATCCCTACGCTAAAGAGCAATCTTTTGGCGCATATATGGCAATAATATTAGCTGTGCTGTGGACTGGTCGCAGGCACTTGAAGAACGTTCTTGCAAGTGTCTTTAACAAAAAAACAGCGCAGAAAGATCCCGAAGGTGGCATGAGCTACCGTACTGCCTGCCTGGGTATAATTCTTGGTATAGTCTTTTTATGTGTATTTTCAGTACAGGGTGGAATGAGTGTATATATCGCCATAGTATTCTTTGTTATTTACTACCTTTTGTCAACGGCTATGACAAGAATGAGAGCGGAATTAGGCTTTCCCATCCATGATGCTCATTACCCTCTGGGACCTGATCATGTGACCATAATAAGTTTTGGTACTCGTCGCCTTGGCCCCGGGAATTTATCAATGCTGGCCCTCTATCACTGGTTCAACCGCACCTACGCCAGTCACCCCATGCCGCATCAGTTAGAGGGATTTAAAATGGCCGATGAACTGCGCGTTAGCGGAAGGCGTTTCAACCGTCATCTGATTATCATTCTGACCCTGGCTACAGCCATTAGTGTAATATCAACATTCTGGCTTATATTGGAAAGTTTTTACAGGAACGGGTCTTCATCAGGACACTACACATGGTGGGGTTCAGGCGGATTCGGAAGGGAGACGTATTACTGGCTGGAATCCTGGCTATCATATCCCAGCGATTCCAACATACCCGCAGTCGGCTTTATTGGTGTGGGATTCTTTAGTTCACTGGTAATGATGGCCCTGAGGTTTCGTTTTTTATGGTGGCCCTTTCATCCTTTGGGATATGCTATATCCAGCAGTTGGGGTGTTCATGTATGGAGTTCTTTCCTTATAAGCTGGATAATTAAGGTTGTGGTCTTAAGATACGGTGGTCTGAAAACCTATAGAAAAGCTGTACCACTGTTTTTGGGGTTGATATTAGGGGAGTACCTTGTGGGAAGTTTATGGAACTGGGTGAGTATAATATGGAATATACCCACATACCAGTTCAGCGTCGGTTAAAGAAATTGTCTATTATAATCAATTGTCTGATTTAACAATTCCCCATGAGCGCAGCTTTCTATATAGATTAGCCCGGTCTACATTTAGATTTTTTGCAGTTTGGCTTACATTATGATCTGTAGCATCCAACTCCATAACAACTATATTTTTCTCGTATTCATCCACCATATCCCGCAGAGATTTAGGGCCTTCGCTGTATGGAGTGTGGGTATTAATATGAACGGCTGAAAGAACGTTGGCGGCTGCTATGGTATCGGAATCAACCATTATGACCAGTCGTTCCGCTATGTTCCTGAGTTCCCTCACATTTCCCGGCCAATCATGTTGTTTGAGGATGTTTATAGCTTCAGGCTCCAGTTCTTTTACCGGTTTACCATTTTCGCTGCAAAACTGATGGACAAAATGATTGACCAGCAGTGGTATATCTTCTTTTCGTTCCCGTAATGGAGGAACAACTATGGGAATTACGTTTAATCTATAGAACAAATCCTGACGAAAATTTCCCTTTTCAATTTCTTCTTCCAGGTTTTTATTTGTCGCCGCAATAACTCTGACATCCAGATCTATAGTGCCTGTTCCACCTATACGCTGGATTTTCTCTTCTTCCAGGGCTCTTAATACCTTCGCCTGAGCAGTCAGACTCATATCCCCTATTTCATCAAGGAATATGGTTCCACCGTTGGACAACTCAAATTTTCCAATTTGCCGCCGGGATGCACCGGTAAAAGAACCCTTTTCGTGTCCAAAAATTTCGCTTTCAATCAATTCCTGGGGAATAGCTGCGCAGTTTACCTCAACAAAAGGCTTTGATGCCCGTTTGCTCTGCTGGTGAATAGCCCTGGCCACAAGTTCCTTACCAGAACCGTTCTCTCCGGTAATCAAAACCCGGCCCTTGCTGGGAGCAGCTTTACTTATCTGGTCATATAAACGCATAATGGCAGGACTTTTGCCCACCATAGTATACTTGCTGGATTCTTTCTTTTTGAGGGCTAAATTTTCCCTCTGCAACTGCTGGTGTTCCAGGGCCCGCTTTATAGTCAATAGCATATAGTCTATTCGTTCGATAGGTTCAAAGGGTTTCTCAATAAAATAATACGCGCCTAACTTCGTGGATTCTACAGCCGCTTCTACAGTTGCATTACCGGAGATCATAATAACGGCAAGGCTGGAATCAATACTCTTGATCTGACGCAGCACCTCTACGCCGTCAGTATCGGGTAAAAACAGGTCAAGAAGTATAAGGTTTACTGGTTCTTCCTGAATAATCCTGAGACCGTCCTTACCTGTTCCAGCCGTCAGTGTGTTATATCCATCATCCTGTAATATTGCTGATAGTGAGTTCTGTATTTCTTTTTCATCATCTATAATCAGAATATTTTCATTCATAGACTCCTCCGTATCTTAATAAGTTCAATATGATAATTATATCATTACAGATTGAAGGAGTCTATAGTTTCTTGTATAAAGCACCTGTCTCAATTTAGTATTTTAGTATTTTAGTCACAATTCGGGAGGGCGAAGCTCCCGCTGAGCCCTTTCCTTTTTGCTCAAGATTTTTATAAAAAAAACAAACATAAATTTTTGTCATTCCTGCGAAAGCACGAATCCAGCAGATCCGCATAAAGACTGGATTCGTGCTTTCGCAGGAATGACAGCATAAAGAAGTTTCTTATCCTTACCACACTGAACCCGGAAAAACCAATTTTTTAACGATTACATTATTCAGCATCTTTCCAAAATCCCATAAGTATTTTTGACAAAATCTGTTCACCGTAGACATTGGCATGTACTCTATCGCGGTAAAATACATGTGGATGCTGGTTTGAAGAACGGATACACTCAGCCCAGGGTGTGGTCATATCAAGATAAGCACATTTTTCCTCTTTTGCCAGCTTTTTGAGCTTTTTACCATATTCACCAGTTCCTGAATGTCCGGCTTTGGCAAGTTCTTCCGGAACTCTTGGATCTGATGTACCAAAAGTGCCTGTAGCCAGCAGAATTTCAACCTCAGGCAGATCCGCCCTTAATTGATGGATAACTTCCCGAATGCTATCTATATCTTTCTGGCTGATACCGCCTATAAATATCAGATCGGGTTTAAGCGGGATGACATTCTTTTGAATTCGATTTTCTTCTTTATAATGCTGGCAGCCGCCTCCTCCCCTTACATAGACAGTAGCCTGAATATCAGCCTTTGGATAAGCTTCGCTTAATCTGGCCACCCAACCAGAGCGCATGGTATCGTTTACAATGCTGTCACCAAGGGCCAGCATACGAAGTGTTCCGCCCTGGGTTAATATACTTTTTGTGCGTTGTAGATGATCCCAATCTGAAGGAGGTGGAGTAAATTTACCTTCGGGCATTTCTGACTGTATTGCGGCAATCTGCTTTAATGAGCGTTCGGGAGTGGAAAAGAGGTAATAACCCTCCTCCGGTGCTTCTGACCTTTTTGAGGGCTGATCTGGTGGGTACTTGGATGGCAGCGCACCAGTTTCAGGAAAAGTTACCGGGGAATCGGCCATCATATCGCCAACTGCTGATTTTGAACACACATGGATAATTGTCATGAGAAAGAACAGGGAGATACATATGTTATACAGCATTTGATTTTCCTCCTAAAAAAATTAACAGAGCTATCTGAGTTAAGCTCAGATGGCTTTTCTCAAAGTCAGTCTCTGAGAAGATATATAAGTCTTTCTACATTTTTCAATCAAAGAAGACAACATAAATAATTCCACCTTGTTTTTAATTTATGTAATCGTTAAAAAATTAGGCTCTTCCGGGTTTAGGGTGTTTATAATTGAAAATTCTCTCAGCCTGTCATTCCTGCTTTCGCATGAATGACAGCATGAAGAAGTTGCTTATCTTTACCACACTAAACCGGGAAGAACTAAAAATTAAAGATATATTTAGAAAAACAGCTTTATAGTAATGAGAAATTCTATAATTGACTATAGAAAAAGTAATTATTATAAACAGATTTTTCATTTTTTAATGATTACATTTATGGAGGAAATATATCACATTCTATATTTTTTCACAATATATTTATATATGAGAGCCAAAGCTTTATGCTAAGCTTGGTAATACCATTTTCTAAAAAATTATTGAGCATTAAATCCTATTCGGGAGGGCGAAGCTCCTGCTGAGCCTTTAAAAGTAAGGAATTTACTAACTTTATGAAGTGTTATTTTAACAGGCTAATTAAAACAATCAAATCTCAAAATAAGGATGGTATATAAAATGATTAATAAGTATACACTTATTGAAGTAATTTTCCTGATATTACTTTTTACTCAAATGACTATTAACGACACAGAAGCCCAGGGGCTTGAAGACATAAAACTACCAGATGGATTTAAAATAGAAATATACGCCAGTGATATTCAAAATGCCCGTTCTATGGTTCTCAGTCCAGATGGTATTTTATTTGTTGGAACACGTAAGGTAGGCAATGTTTATGCAGTTCTGGATAAAGATAAGGATAATAAAGCTGAACATATAATAAAAATAGCCCAAGGTCTTAATATGCCAAACGGCGTTGACTTTCGGAAAGGCTCTTTATATGTGGCAGAGGTAAACAGGGTGCTTCGCTATGATAACAT
>WJIO01000292.1 GCA_014730235.1 Candidatus Poribacteria bacterium | reverse complement strand
TTCCTTCGGAACAGTATCCATCCGTGTATTAACCCCCAACCACCAATCAAAATTCGGTGCCCAGGGTATCCTGTCCGGCCGACCGCCGCTCAGACCCAATAACATTCTCTCTCTATTCGTCATGTTGATTATTCTCCATTATTTTTAACCCGGTATCCATATCTTTTCTGCTAAAATCAATTCCACATTTCCGCCCAGTGAAAGCTCTTTTTCCGTTTTTGTATAAAATGCCAGACCCTTATACGACGTAAGATACTGAAATTTCTTAGTAAAAATACCCGTCTCAGCCCTTACTACCAATGGTTTCTCTGTGTGTTCCAGTATCTTCATGAAATTCTTTGTATCAACTTTCACAATGGTTCCGCTTGCTTTTATTGCGTTGGCAATTGCTGTAGCCGCAGCAGCGGCAGCACTTCCTCCAGCAGCATAACCCATAATTTTCCTCTCCTTTTATCACCCACTATGATTAATCCATACTTCAATTGTCCCGCTTGTAGGTGAATTATTATTCCAGTTAGCCCCTATTATATCCAATCTCCCATCGCTGTCAATATCCAATATGGCAATGTTATGAGAGCCAGTAGTAGCCACTACATGCTTATGCCAGCCTTTTGCATTTCCCTTGTTGAAGTATACAGCCACTTCCTGGGGCGGCGTTGCCTGGTGCATCTTGGCCACGATTATATCTGGATGACCATTATTATTCATATCAGCTACAGCCAGGGCATGAGCATGATCGTATTCGGCTTCCAGTATATGTTCGATCCAGCCGTCAGTATCAGCAGGATCAATCGGTGCTTCAAACCATGACAGATGCCCCGATCCCTCAGCCGGTGATACGACAATATCCAGCCTGCCGTTGCCGTTGAGATCACCGGTTTTTACCACCACATCGCCGTTTGTCCAGTTCTCGTCAAAATATTCAGAGGTCATATATAGATGTTCTTTCCATAAACCATTCAATACATCACCGGGATTTTCGTACCAGCGACCACCGATTATCACATCTGGAAGACCGTTGCCGTTCAGATCGACGGCTTTCAATCCCTCGCCATAAGGACAATCAAAAGTGCGGTGACTCCAGTCTTCCGTTGAATTCTGTTTCCATATGTGTATCTGGTTGCCCATCTTCTTGCCAAAACCGGATTGGTGACGGGTAACTATGTCCATCTTACCATCGCCATCCATATCAACAACCTCAACATCGTGCATCCGTGCTCCCAGGGGATTGATATTGACGACTTCCCATTTGTCTTTAGTTGGATCAGCACCCCATCCTTTTGGATTTCTGTACCACATCAAACCATTATTGCTGGGAATGACTACATCCAGCCAACCGTTATTGTCAATATCAGCCACTGCCATATCTGTTGTGAACGTACCATCATCAATCTTGTGTTTTGTCCAGTCAGGATAGCGATACCAGTATAATCCACCGTCTTTTGCACTGGCGGCTATAACATCACCAAATCCATCACCGTCTATATCACCGGCAGCTTTGCAATGGGGATCAACAGGATTATCCGGGTCTACAATAACATGCTGAAATGATATGTTTTCTATTGTCATAGTAACATCTCCGGGTTTATAACCACTACTATTTTGTCTTTATTTTCTGCTAATGAATGAATAGCTATGGTAGCTCTTTTTTCGTCATAAGACCACTTCGAAACTTCCAGTAGTTTATTATCAACTAAGACACTGGATGGTTTACCAATGGCGTGAATGTATAGATCATAACACCTGTTTTCAGGCATTCCTTTATAGCTGCCTTTCCGGGTGTGTATAGTCAGTTCCATTAAACCATTATTGAATGAGTTTTCTATAAGCGTTGTAGCCACAGCACCGTCCAGATAATCATAGCTGATGCCGTCATCCTCGTAGAGGGTAAATGAGCTTTTTCCAGCGGAATATACATGCAGGTCTATCTTATTAACAGGTTTGTGACCTACATAGTCCATTTCAGGCCAGTTTGGAATAATAGCTCCAGACCTTACAAACAAAGGCCCGCCTCTATCCTCTGGTATATTACATTTCAATTCCTGCTTGCCTGTATAGACTTCACCGCTCCAGAAATCAAACCATTTTCCTTCCGGTAAGTATATAGTGTCCGTAAAAGCACCTGTCAGAAAGGATTCACCAAACATATACTGGGATATGCGGTTTTCACATTCTGGATCATCAGGGAACATGAGATTCATGCTTCGCATTATGGGCATACCTGTCCGGCTGGCGATGTGGGCCATTGAATAGATGTATGGAAGCAGTCTATATCGTAACCGTGCATAATATTTGAATACTTCCAGGGATTTTTCCTCTAGCAACCAGGGATGCCGCCAGTAAGCCCAGCTACACAACTGAGACCAGGGCATGAGAAAACCAAAATGAATCCCCTGGTGGCTGAATACATCCATATCACAACTGGTGTTGGAATGTCCAGACAGACCGTGATTCAGCATGGATGTCAAAGGCCCAGAACCGCCTCCCGTGTCTCCTGCCCATGTGGCCGAATATCGCTGAATACCTGCATAACCCCCTGAGCTATAGATCATAGCCCGTTTTCCTGTGTGTTCTTTAAAGCCCAGACTCATCTGCTTGTTTAGTAATGTAGGATAAAGGTTATGCATCTCTTCATCAGTCATGCCGTTACCCCACATTCGGTCTGGATGCTCATTGACCTGATTTGCACCGTCCATTTTGAAGGCCGAAACACCCTGATCCACAAATTTCTTTAAATGCTCGAACCAGGGTTCATCGGGCTTTGTCAGCTTATCCATACGCAGGGGTGCATGTCCCAGGTGTTCGTCCTTTTCAAAGTCATCATGGTGGCGATCCTGGGGTTCTTCCTCTTTGGGAATTAAGGCTTCCTCCGCATAGCTGAGATCGTAATCACAGCACAGCCACAGGCTTATTTTGAAACCTAATCTGGATGCTGCTCCTAAAAATGTATGTGATCCCTTTGGCGACCAATGAGGGATGTAAAAACGCTCAGGATGCCATTGCTTGTTTATTGTAAAATCGTAGTGCTCTGACATCCATCCCGGCTCCAGTCCTACCAGATCGCATGGTATTCCCTCGCGGCGGAAATTAAGACAGTCGTCCAGCATTTCCCGGGCGTTGGCCTGCTGGTTGCAGACAAAGGTCAGTCCGTAACCATATAACGGTAGTAGATGGGGTTTTCCTGCTATTTCTGTATAGTGATTTATAAGCTCAGGTAGAC
>WJIO01000291.1 GCA_014730235.1 Candidatus Poribacteria bacterium | reverse complement strand
TGAAACCTACAGCAACGGTGAATATCCGGATGCCGAACCTGTACCTGCTCAGTTTATCGGTGTGTCTGACCCAAGGCCCACCGTTGAGTTGGATGATATAGGCTCAGAGAATCTCACAATATCCGAGATCGATGTTATATTTTCCGTATCCGGTACAGTCTATGATTCAATCGCAGACAACATTCCCAGAAACAAGGGAACCGTTGAGCAGGGTGGAGCTGATATCAGGGAAATCAAGGTTTTTACAAACGAAAGTGAGACTGCGGATCAGACAGCAGAACTTGTAAGCCATGATGACCCGCAGAAAAAAGGATTCTGGAAACAGCATCCATATAAAGGCACGTTCAGTGATGTTACAGTATCCGTGCCCAAAGAAGCCGGCAATCACTTTGTGCTGTTTAAAACCTCTGAAAATGCTGCCGGTTTTGAAGGCGAGGCAGGTGTTACAGTCTCAGTGGATAAGCGGGTTATTCCCGGAACCACAGGAGCGGAATTTACTGAAACAGGCCAGCCTGAGGAATATTCAATATACAGGAACATTGCTTTCAAATCAGTACCGACTGCAGACCAATCTGATTCAATCTGGCTGTACTGCGACGAACGGGATCCTTCAGCCGAAGATCCCCAGCTGTCTGAAACTGAGTCAGGAAGTCTGAGCTTTGCCGGTATGGTCGATGAAATTGAAACCCGGGTATTTGTGCTTGGATATTTTCAAGACGGTCAACCGATCGAATCCCCGGACGGCAGTATACCCTTTAACGAAAACGAAGTGGATGTAATCAGCGCTGTGATTGTCCATAAATATCCGGACAAACAGGAAATGAAATTCCGCCCGTACAATTTTGTTGAAACAAAAGCAAGCTCTTTGATCTTCAGAGCTCGAATAAAAGTGCAAATGGTAAGCGGTATCGGAGGAAGCTCAGGCGGAGGTGAAGATACAGAGGCAGGTGTTGAATGGACCGCGTCTGTTGAAACCGGTGAGCCGCAAAACCCGGGCATCTATTGTCCGTACAATATACGGATTCGTGGACTGGATGAATTTGCACACCAGGCCCGCTTGCTCGGCAAGACATACGAGCTTGAAGAAATTGACGGTACGTTGTACCTTAAAGGAAGCAGTCCGGATCATCATGTCCTTTTTGATGATCCGGGTTCAGAAAACAGCCTGGTAAGCTTCAGTCAGAAAGGAGAGTCTTCAACCTGTATTGGAAACGGTCTGCCCTTTGATATCTTGGGGTATGATAATCAGCCCGTTGCCTACAAAAAAGGCAGGATATTAGCCTGGACCAGGTGGCTGGTTACGCATGACCCTGAGTGGGAGAAAAATTACGCGCAGAAATATCCCAATCGCTGCAAGCAGGCTGCGATAATGAGTAATGAAGCTGTTATCAAAATAACCTGTAAGGAAGAAGACCGAGACTACTACCAGGCAGAATTATATGACCCATATAATCCGGAACATAATCAAAGTAAGAAGTGTTTCAGTCAAAAGCTGGTTTATTCTAGTGGAATTCTTGCATTTTATTTCAGGACATCGGACGGAAGAAATTCTGAAAGATCGGTAACTGATTCCGATGGAGATATCTACGTAGAAAATAAAGAGCTTCCAAAGGGGATTTTTCCAAGGAAGTTTACAATTGAACTATCAGATAATTCAACAAGCACAAAGTGTGATATCCCCGTCGGCCCAGTGATAACAAACCTGAAAACACCTGAAACAGATATTCTTGAAGGTGAAACTCTTGATCCATACAGCGATGAATTTGATATTCAGGTGGATTGGCACCTTGGAGATTGGGTGGGATATGATCACGGTTTTGGGTACGGACTCGAAATGCACCACACAGTACACGATACATTAAAGTCCAGTCTGGATGCCAATCCCACAGGAAAAGAAGCCTTGATTACTATTGAAAATCTACCGGAGAGCGAATTAAAACAGGGAAAAATCAGTGGTGACATGGAGGATGGAAAAAAGCATTACCTGACTGCGTTTGGTTCAGCTCTTGTTGCAGACTCACTACAGGGCGATGCAAAGCAGATAAAGTGGGAAGGCTTCAGCAGCAATTTTGTCGATGATTTTGGTAAGAATGAACGCGCTGACATCGTTTTTATGGAAGAAAAAGAAGCTGAACGTGAGATAAGTGAGATATGGCATCCTGTATATATAGATGATGATGGAAACGAACATCGCCAGACTCATAAGGGAGCATCCGTGTGGAGTTCTGTTGGTGAAGGTTGCTACAAAATGAAAATAGGAGTTAAAAGACGGCGTGATGAATCTCAGAAACAGCAGTTTGAAATTAATCTTGAAGTAAAATTTAAAGCACATGATGCTTTCTTCGAATAAATCTGTATAATAAATCATGGAGACTTATAATATGTATTTGTTGAATAGAAAACGGTTGCGAGTAGCAGTCTTATTGGTTGTTATTTGCATGATGCTGACGGAAGCTTTCGGCTGGTGTCCGATTGCGCATTACCTGATTGCAAGGGAGGCAGCAACACAAAAGGGTATTCGAGATAAAGACCATCCTCTGGAACATTATGCTAATTTGCCGGACTATGAACCAAGTAAAGAACTTTCAGTTGTTCAAGGTGTTGGCCAGAAAGTTACTGATTATTTTTGCTGGAGTCATGGAGTCATAGACAAAGGGCTGCATCGCACGTCGCTGATTATAGTTTTACCTAAAGTGCCTGAGTATGCTGATGATGGACGTTATCCCGGTCCGGTGATGAAGAGTTTGATTACTGAGAAATTGGATCTTCGAGGAATTGCTTTTAAAGGGGATAGACATTGGGATTTGATGAATACCGTAAACGGATTCAGAGTACATAATGCTGCAGACAGAGTTGTTCATTTCGAATTCTTCAAAGGAGCAGAAGAAGACTATTTGATGGACGACTATTTGAAGAAGGAAGCCTGGATTATACACCATGGACTTAAAGAGGTCTATGCAGATTATTTATTGCTTCGAGACTATGGCTATAAGAAAGATAACACCGGTACTGACCCTTTGTTAAGACCAGAGAATTATCTTGATGCAGGACATAAACTTACATTCTCAGATTCCACTCCTCCAGGTTATCCATCACATTATTCGGTATGGGTAGATAAAGAAGAAGATATACAAAGAACTATAGAAAACCATGAAAGCAATCCTTATGTCAGTCATATAAAAACGGAACATGTCAGACTTCTTAATACAAATGCCGATGCTTTTATTCTTTGGGGAGATACTGGAGTCAAGTCTCTCGGATTTAAAGGAAACGCTGCGTTGATGAACTTAGCGCAGAAAATATCTCGTAAGAACAGGAGGAATTTACATGCGTGGGGGAATCCAGAATATGTTAACGTTCAAACAATTGAAGAAATAAATGAAATACTTGAAACATCAGATGAAGCAAAGCATGTTTTGGATTTGTTTTCACTGCACCATTGGGCAACGTGGGAGCATCCCGTTGTAACAGATCTTACAGATATCGAATATGAAGATACGAATGGCAATACGATTAGAATGGATAATCCCACCCCTATGGGACACAAAGCTGAATATGAAAGATTACTTGATGTGTATACATTTCTAAGAGATCGGAGAAAATATAGTAAAGACCATTGTCCTGTATGGACTGAGTGGAAAGTAGAAGAGATCGACTTAAGATATAAAGACGCAATTAAAACAGCGAAAGAATGGATATATGTACCAGAGGAACTGAAGCTTAAACATCACTAAACCTTATGTTTTGGAGATAATACATGAAACTGAGAACCTTCGTATGTGTTGTAATATTAAGCGCAATTCTCCCTGTTTTATTTCTTGCTGATGAACAGAAAAACGGATTTGAACCCTTATGGG
>WJIO01000290.1 GCA_014730235.1 Candidatus Poribacteria bacterium | reverse complement strand
TGCGGGAGCAGAGCGGCGAAGCAATCTCGATTTTGATGAGAAATAATGTTGTTTACAAAGCCAAATCTGAAGGTTTTACATCTGGAGTAAATTTGCCAAATCCAAACATCTTTGGCTCAAAATCACCAACTATATCAACGTTGCTCTTTTTCGGGATCTGGTCTTCCATTTCCATGCACCAGTAGCAACCATTTACCAGAAGTCTGCGCAGACCTTCGCTTAACAGGTCAATAGATGCTCCCATGGTGGTACAGAATACTCTACATGTATTACCCTTTTCTCCGGTATATGTTTTAATCCAGGCTAAAGGCATGGTGGGCTTTTCTGTATTGGGTTCGTCTTCGGGATCCATTCCCTTAAGAACCACGCCGTTTACCAGCACTTTGGCATCACCGGTCAATTCTGTAACGGTGTAAACATCCGTAGGTCCCCAGATGTCATCAACGCCCTTTAGAATCGGATGGTCTTTAAATTCCGGGTTTATTTCACCTCTGGTGCTTTCATGACCATGATGACCATGATGACTAACCCATGTTTCACCTAAAATCTGTCTGCCAAAGCCACCTTCAAACTCCTTGTCCTTAAAGCTGTATTTGGCATAGGGGCTGTCCAGGTTCTTTGTGTAATTAAAGGAATGGGTCGCAGTTCTCAAACCCATGACCGGACCACCGTTGTTGATGTAGTCAATGATATATTTCATCTGCTCATCCGGCAGTTCCCTGAACCGGGTCGCTATAACCATCATATCGGCGTTTTCAAGATTTTTCAGGCCGGGAATGTTGTTCTGATTGTTAGGATCAATAGTTCCCGTTTCCGGATCGATGGCAAATAATGCGGTGCATTTAAAGCCGTGATGAACAGCAAGTATCTTTGCCAGAGCAGGAAGGGCTTCTTCAGAGCGATATTCTTCGTCTCCACTGACAAAAACAATATGTTTACCCTTACCAGGGCCCTCTTTACCTTCATAGACTACCCAGGGATTTCCCATTTTTTTCTCCTTTTTAAATTGGCTTGATCGCTAACAAAACATTAATATATATCAGATTCACTACCATATACTATATGCTCTTGTATTAAATATCAACCCAAAAATGTTCCATGCACAGCCTATTATGTAATCACCAAGCACCAATCCAAAGAAAAACGGCCTTGCTGTACGGTAGGCTTTAAGCCCACCATATTTCAGAATAATATATTTTGCCGCCCAGCTTATTAACATGGCATTCCATATATAGAGCATTCCACTCCAGGCTCCGCCTGAAAGCACATAACCACCGGGATGAAAAGGCCACCATGTGAAATGACGGCGCATAAACATCAGGAAAAACACAAATACTGAATTGCCAACCATAGATATTATTCCTCCTGTGTTGGCCTTTGTTGGGTGGTTAAGCCAGCTCTGAAGGGGGTTAAAAGCCTCCCAACCAAAGCCTGAAAGCCAGCCATGACATTCCGCCGACGCGCCGTATTTATAAGCTATTGTTAAATAGCTTATAAATGTAACAACAGCACCAACGCCTATAGAACTCATCATGCCTGCTACCAATCTGGTGTTGAGCATCTTATTCTGCTGGGCGATCTTTAATGATTCCAGTTGACTGGGCATGGGGTGGGAACGATGACACCGGGTGAAAGGATACAAAAATGACATTATGGTTAGATTGTTTGCACCTATATTGCGGCTTCCCATCAATACAGTCATGAACTGCCGGGGATTTACAAACACCACTTCATGATATGGCGGCCCCAAAGCGGCTCTGGCCCTGGTTATACCCAAAGCCATGGCAAAATAAACACCAAAGAACGTGGCTATTGTCCATAAATTCATACCCGCGTAATAACAGAAGAGGGTAAGGAACACAAGACCGCCTATCGTAAGTATAACAGCCGCTCGGTAACTTATGGGTTCTCGGGGGTCGCGGAAATTCCCGGTAACTTTTTGTCCCAGGAAGACCAGCTTTAAAACACTGACCAGATGCTTTCTACTGATCCACAGAGCCAGAATACCCAGACTGATCCACGCGCCAACGGATCGCTCATTTAAATATAGATTCTGGATTCCCACCGCGCTGGCGAATACCTTTTCAACCTTGCTAAGCAGGTAAAAGAACCAGCATGAGAAAGATAAATCCAGGGGTATGAAAAATGCCAGACCAATGATAAACGGATGGAAATCCACAAGGGTTCTGCCTACGGCGTTCCAGGGTTTTGATGTGAAATAATGCCCAACCTCATGGAATTTAGATGGTATGCTGGGAATTGACGGAAAAAGCAGGTTAAGACCGTTGATAAGGGTGATTGTTCCGGATATGCCAAATCCTATCCATAACAGTTTATTGCGAAAAAAGCGTCCTGAGTTTTGCGTCATTTCCAGAGGAAGCTGGGTTATGGGATAAGTCAACCTTTCGTCTTCCATCCAACGCTTTCGGATGATTATATTCATGCACAACATGGTGGAAAAAAATACAAATATAAATCCACACCAGGCCAGCATAGGTACAAGCCACGCCTTTATATACGTCATTCTGAAAAAGCTGGACTGCCCTTTAAAATAATCATTTAGCAGAGTCTTATCACTTACGGTAAACCAGTCAGGTATGTAACGCCAAAACAATGACTGCCATTCATTTTCCGGTGTTGCAAACCAATATGGATGGGCTAATGCGCCTACAAGATACATCATCATGGTATGGCCAGAAATGGTGGAGACCATAACTGTCATGATATACATAATGGATAGCTCCTGTGGGCTAAAAGCACTCTCCGGCAGGAAGCGTTTGATGACAAAATTCAGAAATACCAGCAAAAACAGGCAGAATATGGTATTAAAGAAAAGGGACGTGGTGGTAAATACGGAATACCATAGCTCACTGGATACAGCTATCCAGTAGGCATTAATTACTACCAGTATAAGACCGATAATTATTGACCTTACAGTTATTTTATTTTTATTTTTATTGTCTTTCAAAATTATGAATAGGCGTTTTTATGGGTGAGAATTCCTCCCATAGGGTTAGAATTTAAGCAATTTGGTTCTTCCGGGTCCAGTGTGGTTATAATTGAAAATTCTCTCAGTTTGTCATTTAACGTGTAACTATCATCTTACGGGTTACAGAAAAATTGCCAGCTTTTAAGTTATAGAAATAGATGCCGCTAACAACGTCTTCGCCTACCTCGTTATTTCCATCCCAATATGCAGCTTTATCTTTTCCTATGTTAAGCCCGGCCTGCCTGTATCCCAGTTCCAATTTCCTTATTAAGCGACCACTGGAGCTGTATATACTCAAAGTTACCTCCTGCGGTCTGGTAAGGACAAAGGGTATCCATGTGCCGGGATTGCATGGGTTTGGATAGTTCTGGTATACATAACATGAAAGCAAATTCGGGGCCATAAGGGGATCAGAAATCGAAGGGTCGGTTGCTATCAGACCACCATTTGGGCCATATTGTTCGCCAAAATGTCTACCTACAAGGGCAAGATCCAAGACATTCATAACACCATCACCGTTGACATCCAGCTCATCCACCGGGGGCTTATACATCCTGGATGCAACAGCAGAAAGGTCTGAAATATCAACAACGCCATCCTGATTGACATCCCATGGGGCTGTAATTATGGATGCAGTTGCAGTTTCGTCCAGAGCATCATTGCCGATGTTATCCATCAGGGTTACAATTACCTTCGTTTCCTTTACATTAAGCCCTTCCACAGCCGTATAAGAACCCATATAAATTCCTGGTGATTTTTTGCTCTCCGGCATTTGTATCATAAGATCAAGACCAGATATGGCAAAATTAGCCGTTCCTCCCGGTTCTCCCTTTAATGTAACGGTAATTATATCACCGGGTTTTCTGGCTGGTATTCCATGAACTTCCACAAATTCTATTCTGGGCGGCACGCTGTCAATTGTTATATTTTCCTCATCATTTGTCAACACAACTCCCGCAGGACTGGTTAATTTTACAATTACAGTTGCGTTTTTGGCATTTACACCCTGGGGAACAGTATATTCACCGGTGTAAAAACCCGGTGAATCCTGACTTTCTGTCATTATAACATCATTAACAACGCCAATAACCGAGAATATTGCGCTGCCGCCGGTTATTCCCTGAACATTTACAACGATAGTATCACCGGCTTTTGCCACGCTTTCTGAAACATAGACTTCCTGTATACCGGAAGAAACTGGCTCATATTCTCCCAGAAAACTTACTGTTCCACCAGTATCAAGTATCTTTGTTTCGCTGGTTGGTTCTTCATAACCTTCTATATGTAAATATCTAATAGTATATTCACCTGTAGGTGCTCCGGTGAGGGTCCATGTTTTTGCGTTTTCTGTCTCCTGAGTTGTAATAGTTGAGTTCATGTAACCGCTGGGACCGCTGAGGCTGAATTTAGCATCTTTCAAGTTTATGGTTATATAAACCTGCTGGGCTTGAGTCAGGGAAACATATTCAGTGTCGAGGATTACAGAACTATCTCCTGTAACCTCAAAAGATTCTGATTCTGGCGTCTTATAACCATCAACGGGTTGATATTCTATAATATAATTGCCAATTGGAACCTGTTCAACAGAATAACTTTTACCGTTTCCAGTGTAAGATTCAGGACCTGATATAATGTAAGAAGATTGATCCAGGTTAGTATTTACAACTATGCTTCCTGTGAGAGCCAGAGCCTTATAATTTCCGATGAAACTTATCTCCGAATTTTCATCCAGAGCCAGAGTTTGTGACGGCGGTGTTTCATAACCTTCTACATGGTGATATATTATTGTATATTCACCGGTAGAGGCTGAATTTACTGAATAAGATTTTCCGGTTCCTGAATAACTATCGGGCCCTGAAATATCAAATGCAGCTTCATCCAGGTTAGTTACAACAACGATAATTCCCTTCTGCGGTATGTTATATTTGCCGATAAAATTTATAGTTCCGTCTTTGGACAGAGTTTTGGTCTGCGAGGGTGGGGTTATGTAACCCTCTACTTCCTGATATTGAATTGTATAATCGCCTACAAGAGCCTGATTTACTGTAAAAGAAAGCCCGTCTCCGGAATAGTTATCCGGACCGGTTATGTTAAATATAGCTTTATCGAGATTTGTATTAACAACTATTTCTCCAGTATCAGGCTTGGGCATATAGTTACCATTAAATACTATGCTAGAATCTTCAGTCAATATTTTCACTTCTGTAATGGGCGTAATATAGCCCTCTACTTCCTGGTAATTTATAGTATACTCGCCTATAGGTGTTTCATCCACAGAAAAGGATTTGCCCGTACCTATGTAATTCCTGGGGCCAATAATGTGGAAAGCCGCTGAATCGAGATTTGTATTTACTGTCAAAGAGCCTGAAGTAGGGATTGGTTCATATACACCGGTAAAAGTTATAGTGGAATCCTGAGCGAGACTTTTGGTCTGGGAAACAGGAGTTTTATGATTGTCTACATGACGGTAATATATTGTGTAATTTCCCACCGGGGTTTTATCAATGCTGAAGGATTTACCACTTCCGCTATGATTACCTGGGCCTACAATATAAAATTCAGCGCTGTCATGGTTTGTATTTACGACGATACTCCCTGTCTTCGGCACAGGTTCATATGTAACATTGAAAGTTATGTTGGAATCAACAGCCAGTATTTTTGTCTCAGAAGGCGGTGTAATATACGCCACTATATCACCATACGTTATAGTATATTCGCCCACCGGCGCCTGGGTGACTTCAAAAGTCTTACCACTGCCGGAGTAGTTCTCCGGGCCGGATATGCTAAATGCAGCCTCATCCAGATTTGTGTTGACGGTAATGCTTCCATATTGGGGTAGAAGCTCATATTTTCCGCTGAAGGTTATAG
>WJIO01000289.1 GCA_014730235.1 Candidatus Poribacteria bacterium | reverse complement strand
GGAGAATCTGGAAGCTATTTCTTCTGCTTCAAAGGAGATTATTGGGTTTTTGGAGGAAAAGATTACACCTCCTTTGGCAGCATAACCTTTTTATTCTTCACCCACCTATATGCCTCCAATGAAAGCAATTTTACTGATAGTTATTACCTTGGTAATAACATCCTGTGCTTCTAAGGATGTTACAGAACTAAATTATAACCAAACCTGCTGGGAAATGGGTTATGATTTTGCAATGCCCGTTTATATGGATGATGAAATAGCTGGCTTTGACTGCTGTGTTGAGGCAGGAGAACGGAGCTATAATTGTGAGGATTTTTATTTTTTAGATTGAATCGAGAATGACAGATAGAAAATATGTTTAATGTAATCGTTAAAAAATGAAAAAAGTATCTCCATAGGTTATAATGATTGGTAGAAAAGAGCAATCAGAACCAAAGGAGATACTATGTCAATATTAAGATTTAACTACGGCAATGTCAATGATGAATATGAATATAAAGACAAACAGCTTGGATTCATAGACTCATGTCTTGATGAAGACCAGATACGCCAACACTTTGCGGCTACATATATAGGCTGCCAGACAAATCAGGGACGTAAGCCATTGGATCCAGTGATACCATATAAAGCCCATCTACTATACTTCCTGAAGCGGGAGATAGTATCATTCAACGAACTACCCAAACAGGTAGAGGATAAACCTGATTACCGCGCCTTTTGCCGAAGTGATGGTATTACATTCACATCAGGCTATCTGTCCCTATTCCGTAAGGAACACTTGACTCCACAGATGGCAGCACAACTACATGAAGATATACTCAATGCCTTGGAGCTTGAGTCAAACACACTATCTATGCGCATTGGTATGTGGGACAGTGTTCCCATGCCAAGTTATTCATCCCCATATAAGGACACCAAGCATTGCGATTGTGAAGAACCATGCAATTGCCCTAAGCACTTCAGCGACAGGGATGCTACCATAGGTTGGCAAAGCCCAACACCTACTCGCAAAGACAAGTTCCTGGGATACCGTAAACATACGGTTCTTCTATATGATCAGGACAAGAATCAAAGGCTTCCCATTGCCACTAATGCTCAACCTGCTAACAAACCAGACATAGAGATCATTGAGGAGTTACTCAAAGCATGCAAAGGCAAACTGGACATACTCCTTGTTGACCAGGCTATCTATGACTTTCAGCAGATACTGGATTGGCATGAAGACTATCATATCCTGGTTCTGGTTAAGCCCAAGAAAAATGCTGTTCTGCCAGAATATCCTATCAGTGATACAGGCACACCTTGTTGCCCACAAATGGAGAAGCCACTGGAATGGTCTCATGTAGATTGGGATGATGAGGTGCATATCTATCACTGCACTGAACTTAATTGCTTCTACAGACATGAATGTCCATGCCAGTTTGAGATTCCTATGGAGAAACATCCAGCTTTGCTGGGTGCTTTTCCTGCACACACAAGGTGTGGACGTTTGCTGTTATCTCTACGTCGTCTTATTGAGCCAGAATTCGGCATGCAGACTCTTTGGTCAAAGCTGAAAAATCTACCTTTTCGTAGATTGCTCAATTTCAGGTTGCTTGCTCAACTCGTGGATACTGCCACTTTGCTAAGAAAAGTGGCTCAGAAATTTACTTGATTGCATTTTTTAACGATTACATATATAAATCTTTCGGCATTCACATAGGGACAGTTACGCCCTGGCCGGAGGTCAAAGGGACCATGTTATATGTGGGCGTTTTCAGCATAAATGCCCTTTGTCGTCGGATAGGGTGTGTTTCCTGTGTTAGTATACATATTGGCTTTATATATCTATCGATTTGAGTTTTTCTTGAATCAGAAACCACCCTATGCTATAATTTTCTCATCCAAATTGGTAAAGACATACACAGGATAACTGCGGCAAGGAGTAAATACAGGAGGTGTTATTGTGAACTCAGTCAAGGAAATATTGCATAACACCATTGATACGCTAAGTGATGATGAGGCAAACCGGGTACTGGAATTTACCCAATCTCTGCAGGAAAAAGGGAATGTTCTATCGATGTTGAAATCATTGGCCAATGATCCAGCCTTTAAGATTCCCAAAAAACTAGCCTTTCCTGTTGTAAAGCCAGCAAAGGGCACAGGGATTCCAGCATCTCAGCTTCTTATAGAGGACAGACGATGACCTTCTATTATTTGGACTCCAGCGCATGGGTTAAACGCTACTATGATGAGACGGGCACAGATTGGGTTCAGGCCTTATTTGATAACAGCAAGCCTTTAGCATGTTCTGCTCTGGGCTTAGTGGAAGTAACAGCCACTTTGGCCCGCAAACATAAGGCTGGCGCCATCAATTCATCCACATTCGGGCAGAAGATTGAAGATTTGGAAAAGGATTGGCAAAACTTTATACATGTGGAATTGCGGGATGAAGCTATGGATATTGCGGCAAACCTTGCCAAACAATTGGCACTTCGAGGCGCTGATGCGGTGCATCTGGGATCATGTCTGCTTTTGCAGAGACGCATTCCGAAGGATGACCACCAGGTAATTCTCATTACATCGGATAACGAAATGAAGGAAGCGGCCAGAATATCCAACCTGGCTGTAATTGATCCAAACGAGGAGGGATAAGAGATAATTAGCGTTGGTTTGTGTTTGTGATAATCCTGGTTCTGATTCTCTGCCGTTCAACTCCAGAAAGTTTCTTAAGTTCTATATTTATCTTATTCAATACATCCCTATTTGTTGCCAGTGAAATTATCTCAAATCCGGTATCCAGGCACTTCCGAATATTTCTGATGGCATGGGATTTTCCGGTCTCGATTTCGACGGCAATCTTCTTATTCTTTCCAATGATAGCCAAATCAACAGTCTCACCATTGCCGATAGAATATTCCTCTTTTGGATGATAGCCAGCCTTAACCAGTTTTTTCTTAACATTTGCAACCCAATACTGATGTTCAACTCCGCCATGTCGCCATGATTTTGAGATGCCATATTTTTGCATTCCCTTTTCTGTGAGTTCCAGAAGCTTGATTCTTGACTTTGGAGTTTTGATACTGACCTCTTTTATTAGCCCAAGATCAATCAATCTTTGCTTATGCCTATTGCCGATTTTCGGGTTTAGTCCCAGGTCTTTATACCTTTGTGCCATACCTAATAACGGCTTTTCAATTATGCTCACTACCAGTTTTTTACCTTCTTTATCTTGATTGGAAATAACCGGAATAACCTGCGGCTTTGGCATTTCCTGGTAAATAACTTTGCTTTGGGGTAAATAACCTGGCATTCTGGCTTTAATCATATCATCAGTGGCTTTTCCAGTTTTGATGGGCACATACGGCAATCTGATCATAAACGGAGCGTGCCACCTGTTCTGGAGTTTTACAATGGCTGTTCCTACTGGAAGTTTTCCCAGAAATAATTGGTCATCATAATCCAACAGCATTGCCTTTCCTGCTGCTTTTACATCTTCACTGTGCTTTAAGCTGAAGGTTATTTGTGTTGCTGTGTTGGCAATGGCAGAATCCAAAATTGTTGATGGCATCTGGTCAACTATTACAATGCTTTCTCCGTATTCTCTGATTTCTCTAAAGATTTTGTCCATCACTGATTTTGCTTCCATATTCTCTGGCTCTTTTTTCAGGACATTATGGGCTTCCTCAATCACGCTGACATGCTGTAATCCATGGTGCCTGTTTTCTTTTCTGTAGAGATAAATCTGGCTCATCACAATGTTTACAAAGAATTTTGCTTCTGATTCTGTCAAAGCGTCTAACTCAAAGACCACATTTTTATCCAGCCATTCAGTTATTGGCGGCGAATTAGTGTTTAGAACTTTGCTTATGCCGCCATAGCACAATGCTTTTACTGCCCTTTCTGTGGATTGCAGCCATTGGAGTTTTCGCCATTTGGCAGGATATGAATTTAGCTTTTTGAATACGTCAATAAGTGTTGGTGTGTCTTTGCCAATAACGTCCTGCAATATTACTTCACAGCCGTGGCCTAGAAAATATGCGTGGGATATGCACTGGATGAATTGTTTGTACCATGTAATATTATCAACTCCTAGCGGCGGGATTAATGGGTTAAGATAGAATGGAGAAACATCCCTTCCTACTGTGAAAACACAAACATCGCGGTACTTCTCCCAGCAACCTGCAACCGGCTTCCTGTAATTACTCACAAGGTCCCGATAGCCTGCACGTTTCCAGTCAAAGACTAACCAGGGAATATTTTCCAGTGTCTGGAGCAGATGAAGCATTGCATTTGTCTTTCCTCTTCCTGTCTGGCCGAAAATTCCGATATGGAAAAAATCATTGTCTCTCAAAGAAAATGGATGCAAATCTTTGTTGCCTGACAGAACCAAGCCTAGTGGATATTTGCCGCTGCTAATTTCAAATGGCGGAGGATGGATTCCGTTTATTATGTTTGCGTAGGCTACTCTTAGCACTCGCTCAACATTTCGTTTGCTTTCATTGTCTCCAGCAAAATAGACTGCCTGTAATGGATAGATTTCTTCCCCGAGGATAGGCTTTAGTTTTTTGAATAGGTCATCGGCAAGCATGGAATTCAATAGGGATAAAGGGCATATCAGGTTTGTGGAAGTGTGGTTCCCTAAAGATTTATATGGATCAGCAATGGAAATATTTGTCCCCTCAGTGAAAGTAACATGATTTGTCAGTCCATTGTTGTTTCTTTATTAATTTTCATCAGAGTTCCGCAATTCTTTTAATACTTCTTCAAGGAATTTTACCTCTCTATCCCAGCGATGATAACACATATGATTAATCATTTCTCTAGCCTTTTCCATGCTTTTCTGGACTTCACTTATTTTATCCATAGTTAGATACAGCCAACTATATTCCAGATAGCAATCTGCTTCGTACAAACGCATTTTGTTATCCCTGGCAAAAGTCATAACTTCATCTAGATACCTCTGGGCGTTTGTGAAGTCGCTTTTCTTTATATAATACAATGCCCGTGCAAGTAAACCACGTGGCAGATCATCATCTCGTCCAGATTCCCTAAATCCTTCTGCTGCATTATTAAGCAATTCTTCTGCATCTTCATTCTTCAAAAGGGCAATCTTTCCTAGGGTAAGTGTGTTAAGCGCAATAGCTAATTTGTTATCCCCCTGGACTTTCTCTGCTTTGTTAGTATATTCTTCAGCTTCTTCACATTTACACCTTCCCATGCTTAGAAGAAATTCACAATAGCGAGAAACTGAATATGAGTATGTCCCGCCCTGCTGCTTTTCAGCCTGCTTTGCCCCTGACAAACTCCAGGCTTCATTAAAGAGTTTATCAGCTTCTACCATTCTTCCCATTTTAAACAAAACCCATGCATGTTCAGTGCGCTTCTTGAAAGGCTCTAAAACATCCTCAATTTCATCTGCCAGATCAACTCCTTCCCCAATACATTTCTCTGCATTTTCTATCTCACCCATATTTAAATATAGCTGCATCAGTATACTGGTATCTTTGACTGCCTCTTCTTTCCATTCAGGTTTTTTCCTATGCTCCTTGAGAGCTTCTTTAAGGCAATCAACAGCTTGCTTAGTAAGTCCCTGTGCTCTTAGACAGAAACCAGTCTGCTGCCTAACTGATAATCCTATTGCTGGATCAATATTCTCTACCAATTCTTTCCATGGATTCGAGAAAAAATGTGATAGGGCGTCTAATTCAGCACCGAAAGCTCCAAGAATATATGTACTGTAGAATTTTTTACCATCGGGTCGCTGTTCTCCAGGTATTCTGGGCAAATATACATCATTCCAGGCATCTTCATATCGTTCGGCCTGGCAACCATGAGCCATCGCAGTATATAGAGATTCCATCTCCTTGAATGTTTCAGGAAATTCCTTAGCCTTAGATTCATAGTATTTATACATTATATAGTGGGCTTTCCTCCATGAATCTTGTTCATCCTCTTTCAACTTCTCCCCAAAATATTCACGCATTAATGGATGCCAATCTAAGATATCTGGTCTGTTTGGATCTTTTGGAAACAAAAGACCAGCATCCCTTAGATTGCTTAGAGCAATCTGCCGAGTGACATCAGACTTATTTTTTAATTCAGGAATCAGCATACTAATACCGCTCTCGAGAAGCTCATTAACCACATCAATTTCTTCAGGACGATAAAATAAGCCCATTACCTTCAGTATACCTAGTTCAGTCTCATCTTTGAACCATGTTTCATAAGATTTCATTATTCGTTTAGCTTGCTCTCCCTGCTTTGGTTCAATTGTAAGTTTATCAATCCTATGCCGTTCTCTGATATCGCCTCCGTATACAATCGCCAGGTATCTGCCCAAAAGCGTCAGCGTCAAAGCATTACGACCAAACTCATCCATTGCCTCATTAATTTCATCATCAGTATCATTTATATCCAAAGTATCTTTTACCCCTAAGCTTTTGAGAAGCTTTGCACCTGCCTCATGGGATAGATCTTCCAGAACAATTTGCTTTACGGAATTGCCAACATTTTCTTTTAAATCATCAACTGGCAAACGCGTAGTAATAATACAAAGACCGGAATTTTGATACATCAATCCACGCAATAGATTCTTGAGAGCCCTGTCTTTGATCTTACCTGTCTCTTGTCCCGGAGGATTTTGTAATGGCTCTAAACCATCCAAAATAAGCAATGTTTTTTGTTTCCCAATTAATCCAGCTAATCTTTCGCCTCTGTTCCAAAGAGAGCCTTCTGTGGGATTCGGATCTCCAAACCATTCTAGCGCGGCGGTAATAAATGCGTCAGCCGATGCTTGTGTTTCTTCAATCTCTGTTTGATTTTTGTCAGCCAATGCTTGCGTTCCTTTTGTCACTCCTTGATTATAGAAGGACCATCCATAAATCCTTGCAGCACCTCGATAATCATCTTCCTGCATTTTATTTAACCAGTTATTAACCAGTGTAGTTTTACCGACTCCACCAGCAGCCACAAGGCTAACTATGTTGATCTCAGGGTCATTCCATGCAGAATCAAGTATTTTAAGTTCATTATCCCGGCCAAACAATCTTGCCTCAGTAGATGGTAAATTGGCCAAAGACAACAATGGCTTCTGGCTGGATGAATTTTCTCCTGCTTTTTTCGCATCCGATTGCTTTTTTTTCAACGCATATAAGAAGAAGTAAGTAACAAGACCTACGAAAAAAGAGCCTAATAGACTGCTAATAATTAGAAATAATGTGTTGTCAAAATCTTCAAACATTTCCTCAATTTCACCCGTTTCCTTTATTAATTATTTTCACTGTTATTAATTAGTGAGTTGTATGAAAAAGTAGCAATGAAACCTATAATTAATCCCATAACGGCATATCCTATAAGGGCCTCAAAAGATGCAATAAAACGTGACCAGCCACAGGGATAATAGTCACCATAGCCAAGAGTCGTCCAGGTAACTACACTAAAATAAAGACATTCAGGAAGCAATGCCTGGATTCTTTTTGATCCCTCATCATAAAAAACTCCCATTTTATAATATATTAAAGAAAAACAAAGGATGCAAGCAAATGTAGAAAGTAACATCATAAAAATCGCTAATAATATGCTTTGTTTGCGGTCTTTCTCATAGTTTCCACGAAGAAACCAAGGAACTAACCAAAAGAAGCATATTAAAGCGTATAGAATTATTATAGCTTGAGCCAAAATATAAAGATGAACGGATAGTATAAGATAAACAGCGAAAAAAATGGCAGCTACAACTGCGCTAAATATTGGCCATATATGATCCCGGATCCACATTTTTAAATTCCCTATTATAATTGTTATCTTCATCAACCATGTCTATAAATAGGAAGAGAAGCTTTGCATACGGGCATTAGAAAGTCAGAGCTTTTTAATCTGCAGTGGTCTGATATTGATTTTGATATGGGAATTATAACAGTCCAGGCCAAAAAAGACTGGCATACAAAAAACTACCGCTCAAGAATACTTCCAATAACCCCTGTATTATTTGATGTTCTTCAGGAACACAGAAGATATTACATAGAAAACGAAATTAAAAGTGATTATGTATTCACTTTCAGGGGTAAAAGGCTCAGGAGTAATATAAAGAAAAGTCTTGGACGTATAGTGAAAGATGCTGGCTTGAAAAATGTTACACTGCACACTTTAAGGCATACATTTGCCTCCCAGCTTGTGATGGCGGGTGTTCCACTCCGGGAAGTGCAGGAGTTGATGGGCCACAGGAGTTACGAAACAACACTTCAATATGCTCATCTATCCCAGGATCACATCAACCAGCAGGTCATGAAACTCCCTTATGCAGAACGCTCCGGCAAATTTAGGACACTATTAGGACACTCGGCAGGTAATTTTGCTGACACACCGAGAAAGGGAAAACCCCATGAAGCTACATCTTCACAGGGTTTATAGTTGGTATGCCTGGTCGGATTCGAACCGACGGCCTTTAGATCCGGAGTCCGAAGACCAGCTTTTAAGAATAATTTAGGATACCTTCATTGAGTTAAGTATTTCTTGGGTTTTCACCATCTTTGCTTTTTGGTTTGTTTCAGTATTTTTCAGTATAATTTAGTATTGTTAGGCATTCTATTTGCCACGTATATGCCACATGGACACATTTTCTCACTTTTATGTCAACCCCTTTGGAGTTCCAGACGCACTGGATTTTGAGCCCTGTTGAATCATCTTCGTATATTTTTGAATTATATTGAAAAGCTTGGTACTGTCTGGACTTTTACCCCTAATCATTTTAGAGCGTGTCTGAAAAGTTGATGAAGCGATTATAATGTAATAAACTAATGGGCTATGGAAAGAAAACCATACCCTAGCGATCTGAATGATTCCGAATGGCATATTATAAGCCTTTGATACCAGCAGCCAAAGCAGGTGGAAGACCACGTGAAGTAGATATGCGTGAGATTCTCAACGGCATATTCTATGAATTATACCAATTTAAATAAATAATAATTTATTATCCTGTTCCCTGAATCTGCTCAAGGATCCAGGGATATGCACACAATTGTCTGACTTTCTCTGTGTTCTGGAAATATTCCTTCAAGGCTTCTGATAAAGCGTCCTCAAGCTCTTCCAGAGAACCGAATATCTTGTTGGCTATGCTGCGACGTAATTCCTGAAAGAAACGCTCCACAGAATTCAGTTCTGGACTGTATGCTGGCAATGGTATTACGTTTATGCCATCTGGAAGATTCTTAGCCGCTGACTTGTGTGCTCCTGCGTTGTCCCAAACCAAAGCCACATTGTTACCCCATTTTTCCGGCATCTTAGCCACTATTTTGGATAAAGTAGCTCCATTCATCTCTGGAAGAAACCATACATTCACCTCTCCTGACAAAACCTTTATTTCTGCCCACAGATAACCCCACTCAAACTCCATCTGCTTGGGTATAGATACTCCCTCTCCCACGGGTCCCCAGTTCCGCCAGGGATTGCTTATCAACCCATAGCGCATAGTATCTGCAAAGATAACCCCACTACCATCTTCTGCTGCTTCTGTTAGCCCCCTTTTTTGAAGGCTTCCTGTGCATCCTTGTCGCCTTTTGGGTTGGTTGGTCTTCCTGTCTTCCAACTCCAGCCTGAATCCTGCAACGCATACCAGATAGCTTGCTGGGTTACACATATACCCTCTGATTCCTCCAGTTTCAGCATCATACGTTTCAGTGTCCATACCCCTTCCCCTTCAGATACCCAGTCCTTTATCTTCTCCACTTTATCCGGTGTTAGGATCGGGTTCCTACCTTGTCCCGGTTGGCGATGAAGTCCTGACTCTCCACTGGTGTTATATCGCTTTACCCACCTGTAAAGAGTATTATTGCCAATACCCAGACGTTTGGCTATCTCAACACGACTTTCTCCTTGATATATCCATAGTATAGCACGATATTTGTCCCGGACTGATGCATCCTTTTCATGGCGTATTTTCTCTGCAAGTTCCGACTCTGTCACATGTTCTAATAATGCTATTGCTTTCATAATCAACTCCATTGGAAAGTCAAGTATACATGATCTTTTCTTCCTATGGCGTCAATTATAGCATAATACAATATTTATTTAAATTGGTATTAGGTCTTTTTAGGATAGTTTTGGATACAATACGAGTTTTTTATTTGTCTATATTCCCAAATCATTGGGGAATTGTATATTAATTCTTGGATTTGGTTCCTGGAAATTTTTGTTCAGGTTTTCAGAAGAATGTAGAGCAGATTTCAGATGAATTATGAGAAGTATTAGAATTGCAGACCATAAAGGTATAAGAAAAATGGCGCATCTGACCATAAAACTAAACGCAATTGTAGAACCAAGAAGAAACAAACTCGATGCAACTGTAGAACCAGCCAACCATGCAGCTTTCCTTGAATATCTGTAGAGCGCAAGACATATAAACAGCCATATTCCAATGCTTAAACCAATTATTAATTCTGGAATCATTCTATACATGATAACCTCCATCAAATATATGGATCATATTTACTATTATCTTGATTATTTCCTCCATTTGGACTAAACTGCAATCCTGTAATAGAAGAATCACTGGATATTATATCACCAAAAGATTGAGAGTGTATTTCTGTACCTAGATTATCCAATCCAGTTGGGTCTGGAAATACACCAGGAGTAATATCTTTATATGTACCTGAATATAGAGTGAAATCATAAGCATTCCCATCTTCAGTTATGAACTGAATCGGATATCCCAAATTGTAATTCACAACTTCCCTTGATGCTATTCCGTTAACTCTAATCTGAATCCCACTAAAAGGTTGAATCGCGATTTCACCTTTAACTCCTTTCCATTCCGCAGTACCAAAAACCAATCCATCTGGAACTCCAGAAATCTCTAATGAACAACCTTTGCCACCTATCATAATAGACTGGTAACGACTCAAAGCAGCACCTGAACCACCCATTATTCTAACTATTTGTTTCTGATTTTGCTTCCGGTTAATCTCTTTCCGTATAATCAGAAAGAGCAATATTATCAATAAAACAAAGCTAATAAAGATTACAAGCAATTCAAACCAGAATTCTGACAAATATCCTAACTTTATTATACTTATATTTGCTGATATATCAGGATAAATAGTGCGATATATTCCATTACCCTGTTCAAGGATAACCTGAACAATGGCTTCTTGTGGAATTCCATCATCTTGTTTGTCCCATGATATTGGAAAAATAAATTCTTTTGGTTTTTTGTCCACCAAAATATTTTTTTGTCCACCAATATCAATGGCTTTATTTCCATGACGAAGTTCTACACGAAATGTCCGAAAGCGTGCTACTTGCTCATTATGAACCCGAAGGAACAGCTTGCCGGAATATCTGTGTGAAAACGGATTCCAATTGGGACTTAGGGACAGATTTCTATCAACCTCAGTATAAAATGCTGGCTCAATTAACTCAGGATCAAGGATAGGTGTTAGCGGTTGGTATGAGTTTCTATTAATTTTCTCTGTGGGTATTGGTTTCTGAAATAAAGTTGTTAAATCTAGTCCATCACCCCCGGCAACTGCCACTTTCCAGTTATTAATACCCGGAGCTGCATATACACCACGTATCCCAAGACTTTCAAAGGAAATCTCTTTAAAAGGTAATTCGTCATTATGAAGATACGGCAGGCCATCACTCCTGCCATCAGAAATAACGACAATAACAGGATGCAATTTTACCCCTTTTAAATAATTATTCAAAAAATCCGCTAATGGCTTGTAGTATGTCTTTGTCTGCTTTGGATTCTGAATCTGCAGATCATCCAGGATGCGACTAAGGGCTATTGTTGATCCACTAGGTGGTATTGTAAAAGTGTATAACTTCTTTACGGAACCTTTTGTATTGTATGCAAAGCCTACAAGAGATACTTCTTCCCCAGGATGGGTATATATCTCAGCATAACGAGCCAGTAAGTATTTCATCTCCTCCAGGTATTTTGTTACACTACCAGACAGATCAATGGCCAGGATATGATGATAATATGGTAGAGATGCGAATTTTGTATCTGGATTTTTCATGTAGTTTTCTTGCGCGTTACAGATATTTGCCATTATAAGGGTTAGTATAAGCAATATAGCAATCTTAGGCCACTGAGCAAATGAATCTTTATCAGAATCAGAATTAGTAGACTGCCTTTGTGATAACAAAAAAATAACTCCGAACAGCGCAAAAACCCCCAGTATTAACGCAATTCCACCTGACTCCACAAACAAAAACATATATAAAGCCAAAGCGCCAAAAAGCATTAGAAACCCTCCCGCCATAGTAGATTTACCAGTATTCCAGTTAAACACATGAAAGCACTGTCTATATAGAATTCTTGAAGATAAAACTAAAGTTGCAAATCCGAGGACGAAGACTACATAAGACCAGGGATTGATATCTGACAAAGGAATACTTTGCCAGTCCTTTACAGTTTTTGGTGCAATAAAAGTTCCTCCAGTAACTCTTGCGACACAGCGAAACTCGTCTTCCATCTTTGATTCAGTAATCCAGGCCACTACATCAATGACAATCCCATAGTCACTGTGAAGCTGTGCTGCTATCTCACATGTAGATTCCAGTGGCGGACAAGTGTTTAATCCATCACTCAGCAGAATAATACGTTTGCCACCTTGAATTGACATATCAAACAGTTGAGGAACTGACTTTAGAACTGAATTCAGGTTAGTATTGCCATGAGGCCGGGCATTTCTCAGTTCAGATTTTATCCGTTCTCTATCCGTGCATAGTGGAATGTTAATTTTAGGATTTTCGCCGCATACTCCACCAACAGATATAGCTCCTGCAAAAGTATCTGAATCAAGACTATTAAGCCATTCAGGAAATACTTTCCTTAAAACTTCCCATCTGCTTGCCTGTGGGTCATCCGGCATAAAAGCTGTTTCGGTCATTGATGAGCTATCGTCAATTATAAACAGCACTTGTTGTGCTTCTACTGGTTTTGTCATCTGATCGGATTGAGCATTGGTGACAACAGATAAGAGAATGCTGAGTGCAATGGCTTTATAAATATAACCCAAAGTAATCTCCCTCCTCTCAAGTCTTATTATGGATTCTGGGTTTGTCCACTAGGGATAATTGAATTTACATTGTTGGTATAGTTATGAGGGTTTACTCCAAGACTGAATATTGCATACTGGAGACATTCCCGCTCTTTACCTGATGCATTCTTCCAGGCTGAAATCAGCGCATTTTTGTATTTATCAGGCTCATTATTCAGACTCAATCGGAGTTTTTCCTCTAAAGCTTTTCGCTCTTCAACCCTTTTAGCTAACCAGCGAGACATGGAATCAAAATCAGGGAATGTTTCCTGCATAGGTATTTCGAAACCCTGATCTGTATAGCTTTCATAGCTGAAGGCAAACCCGCCAGATGGCACTGGCGTTACTACACCTGGTAATATTGCCTTAGTCGTGTATAGCACGTTTTCTGTATGGGAACGGAGATTAATCCGTGAAGGCTCAAGTTTAGGAAGCTGATCTGCCCCTGGCATTGTATAAGGAGTTATTGCCCCAAATTTCTCCAGGTATTGATTATGACGCTTTCGATACTTTTGCAGCGGTTGAATTACCGCATAGGGCAAACCATCCCTCATATAATACACTCTGATCTCATCATCGCCTGAATCTACAATCTGGTTCAGATTTTTTATAATACCTTCATTATTAAATATTTTGGCTAATTCCCCATCTTTTCCGCCTGGTAGCTCGAATATAGCCAGGTTATCCCGTCTGTTTCTTAATCCCTGTTGCTCCTCCACTTCCCGATTAAGTGGGGTGAAGGGTTTGCTATTCCGCAGCAATTCCACAACTAAATGACGTTTTGACTGATCTACCTCTAATATCTGTACAAGGCTTTTCGCGCTTTCTGCATAGGATGGAAGCAATGGCATTAGCTCTTCCATAGTTTTATCAATTCCCTGTTCTCCTTGAAGGAATTTAGCGATAGGTGGCGTTGAAGGGGTTTGCCGTCTAATTTCCCAAACCTGATTGCTAAGAGATTTTGTATCCGTG
>WJIO01000288.1 GCA_014730235.1 Candidatus Poribacteria bacterium | reverse complement strand
TTCTTTGGCAGTTTGCCTTTTCGCTTCCGCTTCAAGACTCGACGGGCGGAAAGGGGGGGTGGGGGGAATTCCGCCCACCGAGCCAATCGGTCGCAAAATCGGTTCGGATTTTTTCAAATACACACCGTCATGAACATGAAATAGATATTAAGCTTGATAAATTAAGCATTTTGTAATATTATTATGGGGCAGTAGCTCAGTTGGGAGAGCATCGGTCTCGCAGTCCGGGGGTCGTGGGTTCGAACCCCATCTGCTCCACCATTTTACTCATCGTTCTTTTAATTAATTACTCGTTTATTTTTGTCGGAGAGATGACAGAGTTGGCCGATCGTGCGCGACTGGAAATCGTGTGGGGAGGAAACTCCCTCGTGGGTTCGAATCCCACTCTCTCCGCCATATCCTTCTTGGCCGTGCTAGGTGGGGAGTTAGCGGTGTCCTGTACCCGCAATCCGCTATAGCGGGACTTAATTCCTGATCTGAGGCTTTTACTTTCTTAAGGCCGGCTTGGGAAAGTGGTGATGAAGGTTGGGTCCTGCGCAACTCAAATTTGCTGAACCCCGTCAGGCCCGGGAGGGAGCAGCGGTAGGCAACAGGAGAGTGTGCCGCAGGGAAGCCTGACTGGAGCAAACTGCTCAAGTATCGCTTGGGAAAGTGAGTCGAGGATCGGGTGCACGGTCTTTTTTATTAAGATTAAGCCTTTCCTTTAGTGTTGACTTTCACACCTTCTTAAATTAACCTGATGAATTAAAAAACAATATCCAACAAATTTATTCCCCTGCCAATAATTAAACTAACTGGTTCTTCCGAGCTCAGTGTGTTAAATATAAGAAACTTCTTTATACTGTCATTCCTGCTTCAAGCTTTTTCAAAAAGCTTGAAGCAGGAATGATAAGCTGGGAGAATTTTCAATTATAACCACGCTAAACCCGGAAGAGTCAAAAATTTCAACCTACTAATTTGAGACATGTACCTCAGTTTAGTTTTTACTTGACTTGGCATGTAACATATGCTATCTTTGGTTTGGCTGGGAGTAATATGCGCTATCCCTGCTTTTGTCTAAACATAAATACAGTTAAATACCAAGAACAAGGATTGTCAATTAAAAAGAATTATGCAATTAGTTGAAAAGAAAACATACGCAAGAGTAGGTTTGATGGGAAATCCATCGGATGGTTTTTATGGGAAAACAATTTCCGCATGTATAACAAATTTTTGTGCTACTGTTACCCTTACTGAAAACGAGCACCTCAGTATAATTCCGCATAAGTTGTTTGATCCTACAGAATTCGCAAGTCTGGAAGATCTGGAAGCAACATCAAAACGAGATGGATATTACGGTGGATTAAGACTTATATATGCCACGTGCAAGAAGTTCAGCGAATACTGCCGACAGAATAATATAAAATTGGAAGATAAAAATTGTGAGATCCGTTATAACACAAATATACCCAGGCAACTGGGCCTGGGTGGCTCCAGTGCCATAATCGTTTCCCTCTTTAAGGCATTAATGGATTTTTATAATGTAAATAATAATGATATCCCGTTAAAAATGCAGCCAAATTTAATCCTGAGCGTAGAAACTGAAGAACTGGGTATAAACGCCGGACTTCAGGACAGAGTAATACAAACCTATGGTGGGATGATTTTCATGGATTTTGCCAGGTCTATTATGGATGAAACCGGGCATGGAAAATATGAAAGAATTGATACCGCTTCTCTGCCGAATCTTTTTATTGCTTATGTAAATTTTTCAGGCAAAGATTCAGGCAAAATGCACAATAACACACGATTCAGGTTTAATCAGGGTGATAAAGAGATAGTAGATGCAATGTCAAGATTTGCAGGTTTTGCTGTCGAAGCCAAACATGCCCTTGAAGAAGAAGATTATGAGCGATTTAATCAATTAATGGATATGAATTTTGATCTGCGGAGGAAGATTTATGGGGATAAGTTAATAGGTAAACGTAATCTACAGATGGTTGATATTGCCCGTAAACATGACACACCGGCAAAATTCACAGGTTCAGGAGGAACTATTGTCGGTACATACAGAGATAGGGAACATTTTCTGAAGCTTAAAGAAGCTTATCTCAGGCATGGCTTCAGGTTTGAAAAAGCTGTGCCCCAAAATTTATATTGAGGTCGTTGTATGTCATATGAAAATATTGCAAAAATGATTGATAAAGTTGATATGGAAAGGATGAAGAGCCGTCTGTTTTACATGTCAAAAGATCCTCTCCCCTATAGAAAAGTTAATTATACAATACCAGGAAATACCAAAAATTCCCTGGAGGAAGCCGATGATTTTATAGCCCAAAATCTGGAAACGGCAGGATATACTGTAGAGAGGGAAGAATGTAAAGCCCAGGCCTTTCGTAGAGATACATCAAAACCCCTGAAAAGCCAGTTTTCACCACCAAAACCTGAGGACCCCTGGTATAGTATATATAACCTCTATGCAAAAAAGACTGGGAATAAATATCCTGATGAAATAATAGTTTTCATCTCTCATAAAGATTCTCAAAGCTGGATTGATTCTCCCGGCGCATATGACAACGCTGTGGGAACAGTGGCAAATATGGAAATTGCTGAAGTCCTCGCAGGTTATCCCTCCCAGCGCTCTATGTGGTTTATATTCTGCAACGAAGAGCACACCCCCTGGACAAGTGTAACTGCAGCAAAAAAGTCAAAGGAGCGCGGGGATAATATAATAGCTGTTATAAATATTGACAGTCTGGGTGGGAAATCACAAGAAGATACCGACGCAGGTAAAAAGACCAATGTAACACTATTCACCGAACCAGAGGGTGAGTGGCTGGTTGATATAGTAACTGAAGCGAATGATAAATTTGCAATAGGGTTAGACCACCGCAAGGCAAAGCGTGAAACTCCGGGAGATGATGACGGTTCATATATAAAAGAAGGATATCTCTCAGCTATCGTAAACGTAGGCTCATCTCCATATGCAGACCCGAATTATCACGCGCCCAGCGATAAACCGCATGTAGTGGATATAGAAAATGTATATATGTCAACCCGTTTAACCCTTGCTGCCGGACTTATGGTGGATATGCGCTGATACATTTAATGAATAACGCATTTAAAAATGCTTTGATCAATGACATCCCCCCGATGTCTTAAAGAGTATCGGGGGGATTTTGGATTATTTAAATATGGAGGAAAATAACATGGATTTTATGGAAGTAATTAATAGACGCAGAAGCATAAGAAAATATAAACCGGATGCCATTCCCGAGGAAGATATTAAAGATATTATCGAAGCCGCAAGACTTGCCCCTTCATGGGCAAACAGCCAGTGCTGGAAATTCGTAGTGATAACTGATCCCGATGTAAAATCCCAATTGGCAAAAGCCGGTAATAGCTGGATAGAAAATGCTCCGGTTATAATAACAATATGCGCTGATCCCACAAAACCCGGCACAAAAGGCGATCAGGAATATTATATGCTGGATGCGGGTATAGCTATGGAGCACCTGATTCTCGCCGCAGCAAATAAAGGACTTGGTACATGCTGGATTGGTGCATTTGATGAAAAAGCCGCTGCCAAAGCGTTAGGGGTTCCCGATAATATAAGGGTTGTGGCCTCAACTCCTCTGGGTTATCCAGCCGAGGAACCATCGCAAAGACCAAGAAGAAAACTTGAAGATGTGATGTGTATAAATAGGTATGAATAATTAAGCAAATTTAAACAATGTGATTCTTACGGGTTTAATGTAGGAATAATAAGAAGCTTTTATATGATGTTATTTCTGCGAAATCATGAACGATAAGCTGAGAATATCTGCAAATTATTACCATACTAAACCCGGAAGAACCACATTGTTTAAAAAGCATTTTTAGGAGAAAAATATGTCATTTGAAAATCCCTTTAAGGCTGAGGGAAAATGGTATAAGGGTAATTTACACACCCACACCACCAATTCCGATGGTGCATGGTCACCGGAAAGAGTTGTAGCCGAATATAAAAAAAATGATTATAACTTCCTCTTTATAACAGACCACAATAAGGTAACGGATGTTGCCAATTTATCCAGCAATAATATGCTGGTGCTTTACGGTGAAGAAATCGGCGCGGGAAAAGCTGAGTTAGGTCAACCTTATCATATAGTCGCCCTGAACCTTAAAGAAGCTGTATCGTCCAGCGATGCACCTGATGCCCAGGGAATGATAAATCTTATTAAAGCCAAAGGCGGCGAAGTGATATTGGGTCACCCTTACTGGTCTGGTCTTACTATGAATGATTCCATTGATCTGGAAGACTATCTCGGTGTGGAAGTCTTTAATACCACATGCCATGTGAGTATTTCAAAAGGTCACTCCATGATTCAATGGGATGATCTTCTGGCTCGCGGTAGGAGACTCATGGGATTTGCTGTGGATGATACACACCAGCATAAACATGAAAATGCACCATTGGATATTTGTTACGCATGGATAATGGTAAAAGCGGCTGAGTTAAACGAGGATGGAATAATGAAAGCCATAAAATCGGGATGCTTTTATTCCAGCAACGGTCCAACAATAAAAGATATTAACTTTGAGGATGATATAATCAGTGTTTCAACATCCAGGGTTAAATCCATAAGTCTTATCGCCAGAGTATCCAGTGGGCGTAGATACGAAGCTAAAGATGGTGAGTATCTGACCAAAGTAGAACACAAAATAAGAGGTTCGGAAAACTACATCCGCGTTGAATGTATAGATAATCAGGGTAGAATGGCCTGGAGTAACCCTATATTTCTGGAATGATTTTTATGAAGATTGAATAATTAAACGGTTACGACCAGAGAAACCCGGAGGATAAAATATTGGGCAATTCATTTCAGATTGGCAAAATATTTGGAATCAGCATAAGAATTGATTTCACATGGTTTATAGTCTTTGCTTTAATAGCTTTATCTCTTAGCACTCACTATTTTCCATCAGAATATGAGGGATGGCCCACAAGTACTTACTGGGTTCTGGGAATAATTACTGCTCTGGTTTTCTTTGCATCTGTATTAGCCCATGAATTAGCCCATAGTTTAGTTTCAAAAGCTCGTGGTATACCTGTAGATAGTATTACGCTTTTTATATTTGGCGGGGTAGCCAGAATCTCAGATGAACCTAAAAACCCCGGTGGTGAATTCCTGATGGCCATAGCCGGGCCAGCTACCAGTGTAGCCATTGGAGTTATATTTGGAGCGATTTATTATGCTGTTGGTCGGAGTAATTCTCCATTTTCAGCTTTAACAGCATGGGTTGCCCGGATAAACATCATCGTGGCTGTATTCAATATGATCCCCGGTTTTCCTCTGGATGGTGGCCGGGTTTTCCGTTCTATTGTATGGAGAATCACAGGTAATCTAAGAAAAGCTACCCGAATAGCCTCAAGTGTTGGTAAGGTTGTAGCATATATATTTATTTTGCTGGGTATATGGAGTGTCATAAATGGAAATTGGTTCGGTGGAATATGGATCGCATTTATAGGTTGGTTTTTGCTTAATGCCGCCAATACCAGTTACCGTCAAATGGCTGTTCGTGAAATGCTCAGCGGCGTTAAAGTCCGACAAGTTATGAATAATCAATGCAACCAATTGCCAAAAGGGCTTGTGGTCAAAGATTTCGTGGATGAACATATACTGAAAACTGCCGGTCGTTGCTTTCCCATTGTAGACAAGGACGAAGTTCTGGGCATAATAACACTCCACAGCGCAAAAGAAGTTCCAAAAGAGAAATGGGAAACAACCCGCATCGAAGAAGTTATGACTCCCTTTGATGAGATGAAATCAGTAAGCCCTGATGATGAAATCTATACCGTAATGCAGCATATGACCGAAGAGGGTTATAACCAGTTACCTGTGGTTGAAAATGGTCAACTGGTGGGAATGATAGCCAGGGATAACCTGGTAGGATACCTGAACGCTAGACTGGAGCTTGATCGTTAAAGGTTATTGGCTTTTAAAAAGGTGCGAAAGTATAGTTTTAAATTTATTCATAGAAAAACAGTGAATACCAACTGATATTTCTAAAATTAACTAAAACCAGATGTTGCAGTGCTTAAAGAGACACTAGCAAATGAAAATGCTATCAGGCTGTCATTCCTGCTTCAAGCTTTTTCAAAAAGCTTGAAGCAGGAATGACATAGAACTATATTCTTTGAGCATTTTCATCTGTTTCTTCATCCTGAATTCTTATAAACATTGGTTTTAGAGATTTTTTAGAATTCTTAGACCAATAAGGGCGCGAGGTGTATTTTTAACTCGGTTATTGTATAACAACTCTTTCATTTTTTAACGATTAAATTCCAGGAGGATAACATGAAACAAACAGACGGTGGTATAACGGCAGTCCCGGGAATTCGCGCTGCTGGTGTAGAATGTGGAATAAAAACCCCATATTACAAAGAAAAGCGGGATTTAGCCCTGATTGTCTGTGATAAACCGTCTCCGACGGCGGGAACATTTACCACAAACAAAGCCAAGGCCGCACCGGTGATAATATCCCAGGAGCATATTAAAAATGGTAAAGCCCAGGCCATAGTAGCCAACAGCGGCAACCCCAACGCCTGCACCGGTGAACAGGGATTAAAAGACGCAATACGCATGGCTCAGCTTACGGCTGAATTATTGAATATATCCCCGGAACTTGTGCTAATCGGTTCAACAGGTCGAATCGGTGTTCCCATGCCTATGGAAAAAGTAGAAGCAGGAATAAAAAAAGCCTTTAATAAACTGAGTTATGACGGCGGAAATCAGGCAGCCCATGCAATAATGACAACCGATAAGTTCCCCAAGGAAATAGCTGTGGAATTTCAGCTAAATGAAAAGAAATGCCGGATAGGCGGTATAGTAAAAGGCGCAGGTATGATCGAACCAAACATGGCCACCATGCTTTGTTTTTTAGCCACTGACGTAAATATAGATCAGCCTTTGCTTCAGAGTGCATTAAAGGCATCAGTCGATAAATCCTTTAACATGATCTCCATTGATGGGGATATGAGTACAAATGACACGGTAATAATCATGGCAAATGGCATGGCTGAAAATGAAGTTATAAATAGCAAAGATAAAAGCTACAAAAAATTCTGCGAAGCTCTGGATTTTGTAACACTAAAACTGGCAAAGATGATTGTAAAAGACGGTGAGGGTGCTACCAAATTTGTTGAAATCAGGATTAAAGGTGCTAAAACAAACCAGGATGCCAGCAAAGCTGCCCATGCCTTGGCCCGTTCACCATTGGTAAAAACATCATTCTTTGGTGAGGATGACAACTGGGGAAGATACATGTCAACCCTGGGAGCTTCCGGCATTGAAATGGATGGAACAGCGACGAATATATGGCTAGATGATCTGAAAATAGTTGAAAACAGCATCACCACTGGTTACGATAAGGCGAATGCCAAAGATATCATAAAAAAGAGCGAATTTACCATTACCTTCGATCTAAAAGCCGGTAATGCAAAAGCGACTCTATGGACATGTGATATGTCCTATGATTATATTAAGTGCAATATATGAAATATCATTAATGTTTATAGAAAAATTATATTCCTGAACTCTATAGAAACTTGAAAACTTGTGGTTTTATAGAGATTGAAGAACCGGAATATATCACTCCTAAATTATTCGAGAGGTACACATGAGCATAAATCTAAAAGATGAACACATTAAAATAGCAAAAGACCTGGTTAAACAAGCCCATGCCAACGATGGACTTGCACCTGTAGATCTGGAAAAATTCTGGGCTGATCATAACATTTCAAGAAGAGACCCCTTTGGCGAGGATATTCCCCAGGTTCCCCTGGGAGCTATATGCAACTGGGAGTGCGTCTTTGCTGAACTTGGGATAGAACAGCAATGGAAGAAATATCGGGGTAATGCAGAATGGCGTCTGTCAGTCAGTAAAGCCTATAACGATAAATCCGAGAAGATCGTCGGCAGACGGTTGTTAAGCGAAGCCCGACCTGGCCCAAATCGTCCCGGTTATCCCGGTGTTAAGGGCATCCATGATGTATTTGAAATGGAAAATGTGTGGCTTGATGATAGCCAGTCCTGGTGGCTGATGAAAGCCGCAGAAACCGAGGATGAATTAAAAGCCCTTCTTGACAGGGTGGATAAACGGTTGGAAAACCTGCGCAGTTTTATTTTACCCGATAACTGGTATGAGGTAAAAGAAAAACTCATGCCCCAGGGGATCAAACCGTCCCTTTACAGGGGTCAGAGAGGCCCCGTAACCTTTGCCACATCCATGTTTGGCGCTCAGGAGCTTTTGTTCCTTATAGTGGACAACCCCAAACTGGCTGCCCGGTTGAGGGATACCATATTGAAGGTAATGCTGGAAAAAATCCGTATCCACGACGAAGAAGCCGGTTATACTTTTGAGAACAGACCCCGGGGATTTAGCTTCGCCGATGACAACTGCGTTTTGCTGAATCCTGAGATGTATGAGTTTTTTGCCCTTCCCATAGTAAAAGGAATATGGGATTATTGCAGCCCCGATCCAAAGGACAGACGCTACCAGCACAGCGATTCTGATATGGGTCATATCGTGCCTGTTCTGGCCCGATGTAACCTCACAGGGGTAAATTTCGGCCCGGGTGTGATGGTTGACCATATAAGAAAATACATGCCAAACGCGGTAATAAATGGCGTTCTGGCTCCGTTTACATACAGCCGCAACGAAGAGGTAAACATCGTGGCAGAATTCCTGAGGGATTTTGAAATGGCCCGGGAAAAGCGCGGGCTTGTTTTCGCAACAGCCGGAAGCATAAACAACGGCTCACGACTTACAGGAATGCGCCTGATAATGTCAGCTATACAGAAATATGGACGATATGACCAGTAGACCAAAGGGAAAACACGTATTGAAAAAGCTAATATTGTATATAATCCTGTCAGCTTTCATAATCTCGTCCATGGTTTACGCCCAGAGCGAAAGAAAAAGCAGGCCAATAACACCAGCTTTAAGCTTATCCTCCCTGTTCCTGCGTCTTATGGACTTAAACAAGGACGGTCAGATTTCCCTGGAGGAAAATCAAAAATTTTTTGCTGAGGCAGATCTGGATAGGAACGGCATGGTTGATAAGACAGAAATAAACAAGTTTATAGCAAACCGCAGAAGAAAGGAAGAAGGCCCCGGCATTGGTCAAGAAGCACCGGACTTTACCCTTAAAACTCTGGATGGTGAAAAGACTGTAACCCTTTCCCAATATAAAGGCAAAAAGCCAGTTGTGTTGGTCTTTGGCAGCTACACATTACCAACTTTCAGAACTCAGGCCGAGACTTTGGAAAGAATTTATCAAAAATTTAAGTCCAAGTCGGAATGGCTGTTTGTCTACATCCGGGAATCCCATACATCTGACGAATCACAGTTGGATGTTAACATTGAAGAGAATATTGTTTACAAAAAACCGCAAACTTATGAAGAGCGTCTGGCAATAGCGAAAGAGTGTTATAAAAAACTTGGACTCACATTCACCGCAGTTGTGGATGACATCGATAATAAGGTAGAAGAAGCATATGCAGCCTGGCCAGACAGGTTATACATTGTGGACAAAAAGGGTAAAATTTACTATAAAGGTAAAAAGGGACATAGTGGATTTAATCCGGAAGAAATGTCCCGTTATCTGACCAGGATATGTGCCACCTGACGGTAGTTTTTTGTGGTTACGGTCGTAACCCGGAATTTCTGCGTTACCCCGCGTTTCTGGCTAAAGCCAGCATTATGCGGAACATCTGAGTCATTTTTAAGACGTCTTCCGTCTGATAATCCACCCGATCAATATCAGTTTTTTCCACCCCGGGCACAAGGCTTATCAAGTCAGCCATTTTGGTTGATGTTAACCTGAGAGACATATTGACGGGTTTTTCTACCTGAAAAGGTTTGAATTTATCCAGATTGGACAAAGCCTCTGAAACGCCGTCAGTTATTGCTTTGCCGGTAACTGACGGATGTATTGTCCTTCCCGAATCCCTCCACATGCCGTATTTTGTTATGGCATGGGGTATATCGCCTACAAAACTGGTTAACTCTTTTACAGCAGTCTGATCTCCGGCGATGAACACTACCGGAACGCCGTAATATCCCGCTATTAAAGAGCTTAGCTCCGGTTCTCCCATCTGCACACCGTTTATACTCAGGCTTTTTACTACACCGGAAAATGTATGGGATAATATACCGTTTTCAGTTCCGGCCATGCTGTGGTATCCAATAAGTATAAGGGCATGGAAACTGTCGTCAATACCCTGAACCATTGTGCTTTTTACATCCCAGCCTGATATTAGATATGCGGCTTCGTTTAGCTCTTCCAGCAGAATATTCCTCGCGTTAGCATGGGCATCTTTGACCCAGACTTCATCAGCACCGGCTTTTAATGCCCCTTCAATAGCAGCGTTTACATCGCCGGTCATAAACTTTCGCGCCCTCATGTAATCAGTGGATGAGCCGCCGGTCTGGTCGCCGTGAACTACTCCTGTTGCACCCTCTATATCAGCAGATATGTATATTTTCATTTTTTGCTCCTGTTTACCTATTCTTAACTATTTTTGGTTTCTTATACTCTTGAAAAACTATTATATCTGATATATAATTACATTTCAAAGAAAATCTAGCTTCGGCAAGCATAAAATTTATGTCCGTGAAAATTTTGGCTCTTCCGGTTTGAGCGTGGTTATAATTGAAAATTTTCTCAGCTTGTCATTCCTGCGGAAGCAGTAATCCATTCTTTATGCGGATCTACTGGATTACTGCTTCCGCAGGAATGACAGGACTTAATTTTAAATATATTCACAGAAAAACAGTGAATATTAATAATGGTGGAAATGGTTTTCGCCCATTAAGGGAATTTATATCAGGAACTAAAAAGGCTCTCAAAGAGAGCCTTTTTAGTGTTTATAATAATCAGGTTATTTCAGCACAGTCATTTTACGGGTTGATATGAAGGAACCTGCTTTTAGAGTATAGAAATATACTCCACTTGCGAGTTGCTCTCCCGTTTTGTTTTTGCCGTCCCAGTATACAGCTTCACTTTTGCTGAAATAATTACCTGTGGTTTTATAACCCAAATCCAGAACGCGAACTAATTTACCTTCTGAATTGTATATACTTACAACAACATCAGACGGTTCAGATAGCTGGAAGGGGACCCATGTTTCCGGGTTGAAGGGATTGGGATAATTTTGCAGAAGTGCATTATTCTTTGGCATGATTTGTGCCAAAGGTATATTAACATCCACAAAAGCCCTTTTTATGTCAAAACCACCAATTTGATGCATTAATGGTTCTGTGACCATTTTACCTTCGTTGTCTGTCACCAATATTTCCACCATATCACCTGTCTGAATTACGGCATTACGACTTAGATCAGCAAATACAGCAGTGAAATTGTTTTTGCCATTTATTGTATTAGCAGTTACTGTATTTGTTCTAAGGTTTCTTACCGATACTGTATAAGAACCGGGATCCAGACTTATCTTACCGTCAACCACGAAAGCCCATGCGGAATTATCTTTTGCCATCGGCGGAGCTGCATCTACCTGAGGTTCATTTTCCCATGGTGCTCCTGTAAAGGTGACAACCCCGGCATGTCTTCTATTTATTATGTATCCCATACCACCCTTAATCATGAAGCCATCACCCGGTGAAGCTGGTGTGAAGCCAACAAATTTTCCGGTCGTATTGTCATACTCGATGACTACTGTGGCATCAAGCATTTCAGCAAAGCTTCTTGCTGTATAGTGTTCTTCCGGCTCTAAAGGTAGAGAGATCATATTAAGTCCCGCTGACAGATTCATGAAGAATACATGACTGTAATCTTTATCATCCGGTTCTTCAGGCATAATAGGATGTATAGTTACCCGAATGGATTGAGAAATTTCCGGATACATATAACCATCATTAACAAGCTGCACTGGACCATTTTCATCTGCTCCATTATTTGGTCCTGGTTGACGAGGAGCTTGATCCAGTCCCGTACCGGGACGTTGATTAACTTCTGTACCTGCATCCCAGAGCATTACCTGAGAAGTAACATCGCCACTTACAACACCACCGTATTGATTAAATAGCTCTATTCCCATTTCATCAGGACTGTAGAATAGATCATTTGACTGGACAAACATAGTGGCAAATGACAGCTTCGTTCCGGGAAAAGCATTAAAATGGAACTCGTAGCTTGATCCAGGTGTAAGAGGCCCAGGTTCAGATGCTTCCATAGGTGTGTTAAATATTCCACTCCAGGTGACACCTGGTTTTTCACTCAACGCATTTGCTAAACCTGACGGATCGCCATCTTCAGCTAATGCTTCCAATCCCATGCCCATATCCATCTGTCCAGAGACAAATAAGGGTGCATCTTCAGTATGGACAGCCCATACGCCGGGAGCAAGGATTACCGGAGGCCCGCTGTGCGTTGCAAGATATTCCGCCAGCATAGTGGGATTACCATCTTCAGCCAATGCTTCCAATCCCATGCCCATATCCGGTTGTCCGGCAGCGAATAAGGGTGCATCTCCATTATGAACTACCCATACACCGGGAGCAAGCAGGAATGTGTCATCCGTCGAAATGTTCTCTATCATAATCTCAAAATCTGTGTCTGATGTTGGTGTAACTGTTATATTCAGAACATCTGTTATGGCTGGATAAGTAAAGCCATCATTTACGGGCTGAACAGGACCATCTTCATCCGGGCCTGTATCTGGACCGGCCTGTCGAGGTGCTTGATCCTCTCCCACACCCGGTTCCTGGTTTACCTCAGTGCCTGCATCCCAGAGCATTACCTGGGCAGTAATATCCCCGCTTAAAGGTGTACCGTTTTCGTCAAAGAGTGATATTCCCATGTCATCCGGTGCGTAGAATAAATCATTTGACTGGACATACATGGTAGCGAATGAGACTCTTGATCCTGGTGTTCCACTGACGCTAAATGTATATGCTGATCCCGGTGCCAGTGGACCTGGTTCTGCGGCACCATCGGGTGTGTTAAAGACTCCACTGGATGAAAATTCAGGTGTCACAGATATATTGTTAATGCTAATTTCAAATTCGTTTCCTGAAGTCGGTGTAACCACAACACTTATAGAATCCTCAATATCAGGATACATATAACCATCGTTTACAACCTGCACAGGACCATTTTCATCTGCACCGGTATCCGGGCCAGCCTGTCTTGGAGCTTGATCCATACCTATACCGGGTTTCTGGTTTACTTCTGTACCTGCATCCCAGAGCATTACCTGGGAAGTTACGTCACCAGTTACAGGTGCTCCATCTTCGTCAAAGAGTGGTATTCCCATCTCACCAGGTGCGTAGAATAAGTCGTTTGACTGGACAAACATGGTGGCGAATGAGACTCTTGATCCTGGTGTTGCCCCTATATTGAAACTATAGCTACTTCCGGAAGTAACCGGGCCTGGTTCTGCGGCACCATCCGGTGTGTTGAAAACTCCACTGGATGAGAATGCAGTAGGTGTTGAAATGTTCTCTATGACAGCCTTAAACATAACATTGTGAGTTATCATAAGCTGTCCTCTTATCTCACCAGCCGGATACTGTTCTGTGTGGATATTAACATAGGCTTGTTTTGTTTTTATCAAATCCAATAACTCAGAAAGGGGCTGACCTTCAAGATCACCAATCAGAGACATTTCATTGATAATACCCTCTGCCAATACTCCATTAGTCACACCCGGAATTAAGACAGCAGGTGGTTCGGGTGGATATAACCATACTACTGGTGCTCCATTCTGGCCTACCGGGGCAATGTGGATATGGGCCATGGTTATGTTTTCTAAATTGGATACGAGTATTTTGTATCCAATCTCACTTCCATCCTCATTAAGTGTAAATACAGCCTGACCCATTGCCTGAGTTTCCACTGGTGGTACTTCCTGATCGCCTGTAAGATTTGCCACTGAATCGGCATAAGCAAAAGAGCTTATAGTCAAAGCAATTAAAGAGATGATTAATGTGAATTTTACTTTCATCATAGTAATGTTTCCTCCTGTGAATTATTAATATCATGTTGGATAACACACAACAGTGTTCGCTGAAAACCAAAAATTTTTGGTTATTCGGGATCGATTGTGATAGTGAAGAAAAATCACAAATAATACAAAGAATTCACCTTACATGTAATTCTTATACAGGCAGGAATGACACGATTAGGGGGATTTTTAAATTATTTGCATACTAAATCTTGAAAAATCATTTTTTAGCACCAGGCACAAACGACATATGATATTCCGGAAATATCAAAGTAAATCATACTATATAGCTATATCGCAAGAAAAATGCCAGTAATAAAAATCAGGCTTTTCATGATTAAGTTTAGTAATCATTAGAAACTTTATAAGCATGTTATTCCTGCGAAGGCAGGAATACCGTCTTTATGGAACTCTACTGGATTCCTGCTTTCGCAGGGATGACAAGCTGAGAGAATTTTCAAATATAGCCATACTTAAGCTGGAAGAGCCAAAGTTTTCGCAGACATAAATTTTATACTTGGCAACAATGTTTTATGATTGACATATATGCGATTTTATGTAAAAATTTTACATTCATTAATCTGGAATCTGAAATCTAAACAAATAAGAGAAAAATTATGACGTCAAAAGAGAGAGTATTAACAACATTTGCCAATCAGGAACCGGATCGAGTACCTATTAATTATTCAGCAAACCCGGGTATTGATGGAAGATTAAAGAAACATTTTGGTTTGCAGCCTAATGACAATGAGGGATTACGGAGAGTATTAGGTGTGGACTTTCGAGGTGTGGGTGCAGCTTATCGCGGACCTAAACTTCATGAGAATATTCCCGAAAGAGGTGTAGCTGTAGATAACTGGGGTATACATCGAAGATATATAGAACACGAAAGCGGTGGATACTGGGATTACTGTGACTTTCCTCTGCAAAATGCCACTGAAGAAGAGATAGCCGGATGGCCCATGCCATCACCAGATGATTATGATTTCAGCGGCGTTGCTGATGCCTGTAAACGCAATCAGGAATTTGCCGTTAATGGATCTGGAGGGTATGGCGATATTATCAACGGAAACGGCATGCTGAGAACAATGGAACAAACCCTCGTAGACCTGATTACCGATAATCCGGCAGGACTTCTGCTGGCTGATCGCAGGATAAATATTCAACTGGAAATAACCCATCGTGTTCTGGAAGCATCCAAGGGTATGGTGGACTTTATATGGATAGGTGAGGATCTGGGAACCCAGATCGGCCCCATGATTAGCCTTGATATATTCCGAAGACATATTCGTCCCCGTTATCAGAAATTCTGCGATCTGGCCAAAGCCTATGACGTGTATGTCATGATGCACTCCTGCGGTTCCAGCAGTTGGGCTTATGAGGATTTTATCGAGATGGGAATTCATGTGGTTGATACCCTTCAACCGGAAGCGAAAGATATGTCGCCGGAATATCTGAAAAAAACATTCGGCGGGAGATTGGCCTTTCACGGTTGTATAAGCACTGCCGGGCCTGTAGCCAACGGAACAGTTCAAGAGGTAATAGAAGCCTGTCGTAATATACTGGACATTATGATGCCCAGTGGTGGATATTGCTTTGCGCCGACCCATTCTCTTCAGGATAATTCACCTACGGAAAATGTAGTAGCTATGTATGATGTCGCTCATAAATATGGCAAATATTAGGGTGACAGGTAGAAACTAGTTTTGGAGGTAATAATGCTTGTAGCTTTGAGCAAATTGATGCCTATTTCACTGTTATTAATTATTATTATTAGTATATTTAATTTTTCTTATGCAATAGAAGAAGAAGGACTGGTATTGTATTTTAAATTCGATGAACTGGATGGTAATATACTGGAAGACTATTCCGGTAACGAAAATTTTGGCACAGCAAAGGGAATTTATGAACTTGTGGAAGGTAAATATGACAATGGTCTGATGATTAGCGGAAGCCCGGAAAATTATGTGGAAGTTGCGGATTCAGATAGTCTGGATATTACTGAGGTATATTCCATTCTTCTGTGGGTAAATTTTACCGAAATTACCGGAGAACGCCATCAGTTTTTCTTTGACAAAGGTGCAGATGACAAAAATCCCGGCGGCTGCCGCCTGGGTAAGTTAAGCACCGGAGAACTTCTGCTTCATGTATACAAAGACGGAGGATGGCAACCTGACCTGGCTGTCAATAATCCCGCCTTTGAAACCGATAGATGGTTTCATATTGCCATAACCAGAGATGAAGCAGGTGAGGCCAGCTTATACATTGATGGTGTGAAAAAGTCATCTTCGAAAGATCCTGCCTTTGCTTTGCCAGCTAATGATAATGCCTTGATGCTCTGGGGAAGTACAGCTTTCGGGCAGAATGATATGTTTATAGGCATTATGGACGAACTGGCTATTTTTAAAAACAGAGCTTTATCTGAAGCTGAAGTGCGTAATTTTAAAGAAACTCAATCCACCCCGGTGCAGCCTTCAGGTAAACTCAGTACAACATGGTCCAGTATAAAGGAAAATACTTGGTAATGTATGAGGAGGTATTTTAATGAGGTGTGTTAGACTGTTTCCAATTTTCATCGGCTTGATTATGATAATCTCTTTTAATTGTGCTTACGGTGAGGATTTTGTGTTTGTTGATCTGGAACCCTATGCCAACTCCAAGATATTGGATACAAACTGGTGGACAGGAGATCCGGGTAATACAGACATGGAGGAACTGCTGGAAATAGCGCAAGATGGACATGTATTTGAAGGCCCTGGCGGCGATGAAGTTCCTTTTAAGATTGTTGATGCAGTTATTAACGTTTTTGGAACTAATGCCGCCAATAATCCTGAGAAAGTCGAAGGTATCCAGATCGGCATGGCTGCCGAAAGTGTATATTTTGTTCACATGACAGGTTGGGAGGCCGTAGGAGTACCAAGCTATAAATTTGTTATTAACTACGATGATGGAAGCTTTGAAGAACTGCTTATGGAAAGCGATGTAAACTCCGACAACTGGGATCAGGTTCCCGCTCCTCTTTCTGATGAAAATTCTGCGTGGATATGGGAGGAAACGGCTGTTACCGTTGCAAGAGGCGGAGTAATAGCCACAAAATGGGAAAATCCAAATCCGGGAAAGCGTATTGAAACCATTGATTTTGTGTCCTTGAATACAGCCGCTGTTCCGGCTTTGTTTGCCATAACCTTAGGTGGTGCTTCGGCTGCGGTAGAACCTGTTGAGAAAGTAATGGGAACCTGGGCAGAAGTTAAATAATATGTTTCTTCCGGGTTTAATGTGGTAAAGATAAGAGGCTTCTTTATGCTGTCATTCCTGCTTTCGCAGGAATGACAAGCTGAGAGCATTTTCAATTATTACCACACTGAACCCGGAAAAACCAATAATATTCAAAGAATAAGAATTCCGCAGGAATGAAGAATTCTATAATAAAACATTGAATTAGATGACTAACGGTTTCAATCCTGAGAAAAACAGTGGATAATAAATATCTTGATTAACTGAATTATCTATTCCAGAGGAATAGATAGTAAATTAACTCATTATTCCAAAAAGATACTTGACATTTAGGTAATATTAGTATAATATAACCCTATGACAAAAATTGTCATAGGGTTAATTGATGATATTTCTAAACCACACTTATCCTGCAAAGCCTATCCTTCAGGTATTAAACTATTTTTGAGGTGAAACCGTTGAAAGATCTTAACTGGAATAATGAAGATGAAATTTTGTCAACTGAACAGGTAATGAAGCTTTTATCGGTAAGTAGACCAGCATTATATCGCTGGATAGAGACCCAGGGATTACCGGTAAAAAGAATAGGAAGAAACTACAGATACAGAAAAAGTGAAGTCTTAGAATGGTTTGAATCAAAGGATGTTACCCGTCCATTAGAAAATTCCGAAGTAAATTAGTATTGCAGTATAGGTAAAACAAAGCATTGACCTGTGTTTCATAAAATGTTAGACTTCTGGTTGTTTTTATTTACTAGAGTATAGATAGGGGAGTTACTGTCCCTGTAATGTTTTTTAAGGAGACACAAAAAATGATTGGAATGACCAGTCTTTGCGGATTACCTTTACTTAGAGATTATACATCCCACCGAATTTCCAGCTATGATACCAGCGGCGGAAACGGTGATGCGTGGCGGATTAATCCCGGCGAAAAAAAAGTATTGGCAGAAATCAACGCTCCGGGCAGTATCAAGCATATCTGGATGACCCTTGGTATACCAAATGAAGATTATACCCGGCGAATAATACTGAGGTTTTACTGGGATGGCATGACCGATGCCAGTGTGGAAGCACCTATTGGCGATTTCTTCGGATTGGGTCATGGTATGAGGAAGAATTTTATAAGCCTGCCGCTTCAGATGAGTCCACAGAATGGTAAAGGATTTAACTCCTGGTGGCCTATGCCTTTTAAGAAAAAGGCAGTAGTTGAGGTAGAAAACCAGGGTACCGAAGCTTATGCCCATTATTTCTATGTGGATTATGAATTGTATCCAGATGAATCTACCGTTGCCGATCACGCCTATTTCCATACCCAGTGGCACAGAGAAGCCAATACCGAAGGATGGGCTTATGAAGAAAATCTGAAGCGCGACCAGATATGGAAAGATGAAAGAATAAGGAATATAGGCGGTAAAGACAATTACGTCATGCTAAAAGCCGAAGGTAATGGTATATACTGCGGCGCTCATCTTGATATAGACTGCTTCCAGAGAAATCCCAACGACTGGTACGGTGAAGGTGATGACATGATATTCATTGACGGTGAGGAATGGCCTCCTTCCCTTCATGGCACAGGTACAGAGGACTGGTATCATTGTGCCTACTGTCCCACCCAGGAGTATAATGCCCCTTATCATGGTATTATTTTATATAGTGGAACAAACGACTGGCGTTGGAAGGGAAAAAATTCCGTTTACAGGTATCACATTGAAGATCCCATAAGATTCCGCAAAAGCATACTGGTTAGTATCGAGCATGGTCACGCCAATAAACTCAGCAACGACTATTCCAGCACAGCTTATTATTATCTATCTGAACCAAAAGCTTCAGGATCTGAGCTTCTGACTGTGGAAGACAGACTTCCAAGACCTAATGAGCCTTTATACTAAAGGCAGAAAATTATATTGAGTATAGGGCACTAACCAACGTGCCCTATAAAACCTTCCTGCTTTTGCAGAAATGACAGAATAGGATATTCATTCTTCTTCAATCATAATGTAAACGTCATCCGGGAGATGCTGATCACCGTCCATCCACCTGTTGATTATCTCCCGGACCTTGGCCTTGGGGTATTTTCTATCAATAAGATCCTGATATAATTCAGATATATTCCGTTTTACGATGACAATATCCCCCTCTAAAGCCCTATTTATATGTTGTATGGCTGTGGGAGTGAGAACCCTGGCCAGTTCATCTTTCAGATCATCAATGGGTAACTCAGGATCCAGACGTAACATGCCCGTCAGTTCCTTCTGGGGTATCTTTTGATCAAGCTGCTGCATTTTTGTCATATAGTCCTCTATCTGTTCCCCGTAGGGTGGTTCCTGTAAAGATGATACATATTGCCTGATTCCGGATTCTACCATTTCAGCAAGATTCGAACCACTTATAGATTTATGCTCTGTTCCAAGCTTAAATCCACACTGGCAGATGGGAAACTGACTAAGTTCTTCATGAACTGCCCGATTGCATGATCTTCTGGATTCATTATCAATAAGCTTGCCAATTTTAACCATATCGTTTGGTACTGAAACCATAGATATTTTGCTGAACTGGGATAATATCTGGTAGATGTCGGAGTTTTTAATCTGTTCAAGGTTATAGGAATCAACTGAATCATTGATAGATTTATGTTCCTGGGCATATCGAGCTGTAAAAGCATCTTTGAAGCGTTTAAAAGCTCCCTGAAGCTTATCCATACCATCTCCAAAGATAAATTTTTCATCCACTTTCATCAGCATCTCTACCTTGCTCTTTAATGATCGCAGTTCCAAATATTCTTTTCTTTCGGGTATTACAAGCTGTGGACTTAATATGTAGTTTCTTATGGCAAGAAGGTTTTGGGCCTGTTCGTCAATAAATACCTTTACAGCTTTCAGATGTTTCATCAAATTTGATATATCATCATTGGGTGAAAGTTTGGTTGGTATAATCTTCAGGAAATGTTCCAAACCCTCTTTTGAACTCAAATTCGGTCTGATCTCAGCAATTAAAGATTGTAGTCTGTTAAGACTTTCCATGATATTTGAAATATCCACTGACGGCATGCGGTCATGAAGGACTTCCAACTCCTGTCGGATATTTGCAATACCGCGAATTGTCTTTTCCCGGAGATCGCATAGCCTTGCCCATATCTCTTCCTGTTTTGTTACATCATAATCCTGTAGCTTTTCTCCTAATAACGCCTCAGAAACTGACGCCAACTGCCATCGAAGGTCACCATTGATAAGCTGCCCTTGTCCGATTTGCTGAACGTAGTTGGATAGGGGAAATCCCACCTGGGATATGTTTACAGGTATCCCGCCTTTATAACCGATTAACTGACCTTTACGCATCAGGGATGCTATAAATAGCTCAAAGACAGGCCCGATTATACCGTATTCGGATTTACGCAACTGCTGGTAAACCCATTTATATTCAACAAGGTTTGATCCAGAATTTGAACCTGTATTTTCAGCCTGTGGTATAATTTCAGCTATCCGGGCAAGGAGAGGATTTTTATTAACATCCACATCCAGATCATAACCATTATCCCGCTTTCTAGCCAACCCCAAAGGAACAGCAATTCCCTCAATAGAAGTCCTTAAATATCTTGCATGGGGTGCTGTTATGTCATCTGTCCTGCCCGGGCGCACAAAGTCATCTATGAGGTCGCTTATAAGCCGCCGGGTTGATATTTCCACCTGAGGGGATATATGATCAGGATATAGTGTTCTTATTGGTTCTCTGATTATTCTGGCCAGGGTTGTATTGAAATTCTGAGTTTTTGAGTCGGTTAGCTCAAGACCTGTTATTTCACCCTGAGTTGTATATACTTTACCTGAGAAATAAGCCCCTTCGATAACATCCCTAACCTGTAAAACCATCTCTTCCATAGAACGTTTAAGGTTTTCCCTGAGTTCTATACCGGATTTACTGCCATCAGAAGAATATTCCGCGAAAATCTCATGTTGTGCGTAAAAGTCCTTTAGTATCTGAATTTTTTCTGTATTATTTATTTCCTCGGGCAACCAGTAGACCAGACCGTTGATAAAGCGTTCGTTATATGAATTAAGAATATTTCGAAAGTGTTCCCTTTGTTTGGCAATGTCAAAAGGGATTCCCAGATATAAAACAAAATCATCCTCTGAAGTTCTAAGCCGCTGTATGGTATCCTCAATTTCTGATTCGCTTATTTCCGTTAAATTCTGAAGCTTTGCCATTCCCGATCTTGGTGTATTTTCCCACGAAATATTTTTTCTCTCGCTGTATATACCCCGCAGATGGGCCAGGGGTAAAGGGCCGTATACCAACTGATCAAAGGCTGTATCAAGAACCCTTTGGTCAGATTCCGTTAAACTCAGTAGAATATCCCTTTTCTTATGTTCTATTATATCCGTTGTTTTTGATTCCAGATCAATATAGTAAACATCAGAGAGGGGATCATCTCCCTGATTGACTTTGATGTAACTGGCTTTTGTCCTTAGCGTGCCTAAAATCTGTTCCTGTATGTATTCATAATTTAAATCGCCGCCCAGATCAGTACAGTTATACAGAACCATATCCGCAAGCTGACGAACAGTCCGGGTTTCAGAAACAGGGGAAACCTTTAGTAATATCAGTATTTTTACAAGCTTAAGGGCGTATTCCTGATCTGTTTTATCATCAAAAATCCGGAGTATTCGCTTCTCAAAATAATCCCGGTAAATCTGGTAATACTGGCTTATGTCTACCATTTCCCTTATTCGGAATGAGAAATGGTCAAAGATTTTATCGGGTGTAAGAAGCTGGGTGTATTCGTCATCCATCATGCCCTGTATCTGGCGAATGGGATCACCTTTGACCTGATAGTGTATAAAATCCACTACACCCCTGCGCTGGGAAAAGAAATTTGTGTTGACATCCAGAAGTTCCAGAGTTTCAGGATGCACCGGATAAATCTGTAAAAAATCATCTTCACTAATTTTCAGGTGGCTAAAACCGCTTTTTAATATGCCGTATGCTTCTTTTATGACCGATATGGATTCTGCGCCTTTCTTGCGGATAAGCCGCCGGTCAATCAATTCCCTTATATGGCGGGTTGATAGCTCAAGATTCCTCTGGTATCTGTCTTTGATTTTATTAAAAGTGACCTGGCTTATGTCGCCGGTTCTCTCAATTGCCTCCTGGAGCGCGCCGACTATCCACACCGGTGCATGGGTGGATTTTTCTCCGATAAATTGCAGAAAGCGTGTGTCCTCATTAAGGGCCTTGTTATCAGGCTTGGATTTCAGGAATTCGCTCAATTCGTCCATTAAAACCACCAGACCTGATAATTCGTTTTGTTTCATTATAACCATCAATCTATTCCAGGTTTTCTGTCTTTCCAGGGTCAACCTGAAAGGTATATTTGTCGCGTTTAATTTAAGAAATTCCTGGGCAAAAAGTATTGCATCCTCAACGCTTTCCTGGCGAATAGTTCCCCATGTATATTTAGAACTCAGCTTACCCTGGATAAATTTGTTTAATTCTCTGGAATGGGCTGGTATTATGTATTTTTCAAACTGTTCAAGAAAGTAGGAAGATTGGGCAAGTGGGGCAAATATTCTATATTTTGAAGATGCCATTGTCTCCTCAATGCTTTTCCAGAAGATGTCCTCCAGGGAATCAGTCTTTCTGTATTCAAGAAGGGGAATCTGCACCACCAGATATCTGCGTTCTTTAATATTATCCCCATACTGCTGTATAGCTTCGCTTTGAGAAACTACATGCTCCCAGGCCCAGGGATACTGTAGCAGCAAACTAATCACAGAGAGAAAATGAGATTTACCGGAACCGAAATTTCCTGTAAGGAAAAATCCCATACCCTGATAGGGATAATTGCTTATCCTGTCCAGTATTATTTTTAGATTTCGCTCGATATCATCGGTTATTACAAATGTATCCAGTAATTGATTCAGTTCTTCGGGGGTTTCACCTTCTGAATCCCTTACCGTTGATAATTCAATGACGGTTTTAACTGGTGGTACTTCAATAATGTCTTTTATCTTTGGCATCTGTTTCACTTTCCTATTTTTCTTTAGTTTCTAAACTTATTATCTCACAATTTCCCCATGAAAAATCAAACACAAATTTTTCGTTTTCAGGAACGCAGATTATACATATCTTGCCATCCCGGGTATGCCTGCTAATCAGTGAAGCCAGATTGAGACGATATGGATAAATAATTTCGATTGCATCAAGGACGAGAATGTCATTTTCTTTGTAATGATCTTCTATATATTCTTCAAGAGCAACTTCCATCACCAACCTTGTTTTGGCCTGCATGTTACCGAGAACTGGAAGTTCATCTGACTCTTTTCTCAAATACTCAAGAAGGAAGAGATTCAAATTTAGGTAATATTTATCAGGATTGTCGAATTTTTGTGACAGGAAGTATTTTGCAAGAGTTGTTTTACCTGATTGAAAATCACCTACAAGGCACAGCGTACCACGTCTTAGGCTGTATTTACATGCTGATGTAAGTAATTCATAGGTTTTTTGCTGGTTTTCTGTGAGGTTGATGTCGTTATTTTCAGACAAGATTTATTTTCCTGTATTTTATCTCTTATATAGTATAATTACAAAAAATGACCTTCCCGTATCATAACATATAACACCTGGACAAGGAACATATCAAGATAAAAAGCAACTCCTATTAGTGCAATCCTTATGGCTGCGCGAAAACCACTGCGTTTATTCCAGTTTAATATTACCCCGTATACAATGAGATTTACCACTGTCATAAATATAGTTATGCCCCTGGACTGGGTTTTGGCTGCATCTGTAGGTGTCAGGAATTGATTACTTACCGGTATCTTTATGGTAAAAACAAAGCTTAATATGGCAAATAACAGGAAAAGGTAGGCTGCAATTATACGCCAGACACTAATACCTTTGTGCATCAGAACAAAGGCGTGCAGATGCAGCTTAATAATTTCAGCGTGGGTGATTCTATTTGTTTTTTCAGTTGAGTTTTTCTTCTGATCTTTCTCTTTCATATTTTGCGCGTCTTTCAGTAAGATAGGTAGGAACTGGCACATCCCACCAACCGGCGACTTTTCCGCCTGAGTATGGGAAATCCCGTTGTACTATAACCTCGATGACCGCCGGTTTCCCCGAATCAAAGGCTTTCTTCAATGCTGGTTTTACCGCTTCGCCACTATTAATTTTTTGGCTGTGGCATCCAAAGGCACCTGCGATCTTTTCAAAATCCGGTGAATATATTTCACCCTTTGAATTTACAAAATCGGTGGCAATGGGTCTGTCCTCACCGTAGGCAGCTATTTGCAGGTCTTTTATGGAAATCCATCCCTGATTATTGGCGATTAATATTACTACAGGTATATTATACTGGACCGCTGTAGCAAGTTCCTGCATGGTCATCATGAAATCGCCATCGCCTAATACTCCCACCACCTGCCTGTCCGGGAAAGCCAGCTTGGCCCCCATACTGGCCGGGAGTGTGAATCCCATAGTGGAGAATCCTCCGGTAGTAAGACATGTGCGGGGTTGGTAAAAGGGGAATTCCTGAAGTATCTGTGCCTGGGTGTTGCCGGATGATGAAGCTACTATAGCATCATCATCTAAAAATTCTCTCAATTCCTTTAACATTCGGGAAATAGTGACCGGTTTTTTATTGTATTCCCTGAATTCTTTCATTTCGTCAAACCAGCTACTGACTAAACATTTTATTTCCGCTTTATATTCCCCTCTGTCTTTCTTTTTTACATCCCTCAACTGTTGTATCACCTGATTCAGGGCTGATTTTGCATCGGCTACAAGACCTACTTCACACGGGTAATTTTTGCCTATCTCTGTTTCATCCAGATCAATGTGGATAAGCTTTGTGGGAGGTATAGAAAAACTCACCCCATGCTTATAGGATGATGTTGTTTCATCGGCAAACCTGCAACCTACGGCAAGAAGAACGTCGGCTGAAGATGTAAGTTTGTTTCCGCATGTAGTTCCTTTTGAGCCAGTATGCCAGCCATACAGTGGATGATTTTCAGGAAATGCACTTTTTCCCATCATGGTGGTTACAACTGCCGCATCCATCATTTCTGCCAGTTCCAGCAATTCAGCAAATGCATCAGAGGTTATAACACCACCTCCGGCCAGTATAACAGGTCTTTCTGATTGGGACAGGAGTTCCACAGCCTTTGATACCAGATCAGGATCACCAGAAATCCGACCCATTGGTTTTCGATCCGAAGGTTCAGGCAGTTCAACATCGGCAGAATCGCACTGGACATCCATAGGTATATCAATCAGGACAGGCCCGCGCCTGCCGGTCATCATGTAGCCAAAGGCCCTTTGCAGTATATGCGGCAGTTGGGATACGTGGTTGGGCTGCCAATAGCGTTTAACCACCGGCTCTAATATGCGGGGAAAGTTAGAACTATGAGTTCTCTCTATCTCCTGTAAAACACCTTTTCCAAACATATGGGTATGGGTATCCCCGGTGATAATCAATACCGGTGTTGAATCTACATAGGCTGTCGCAACTCCTATGGCTGTATTTATGGCTCCAGGGCCTATGGATGTGAATACGGCCAGGGGTTGTCCCGAAACCCGGTAATAACCATCAGCCAGATGGACCGCGCTTTGCTCGTGCTTTACCTGCATTATTTTGATTTTGTCTTCTCTACCCTTGAAAGCATCGGCAATTCCCAGACTGCCATGACCGGGTATACCAAGAATATATGGAACCTTTTCTCTTGTCAGATATTCAGCTATAATTTCCCCACCTGTAAGTTGCATTTCCTTTCTCCTTAATCGCGGTAAGATGAATGAGTATTAAATTACTACTATTTTAACATAAAGCATTTTAGGATAACAGTAAAAAGTTTGCTTTCCAAGTATAAAATTTATTCCGTGAAAACTTTGGCTCTTCCGGATTCAGTGTGGTAAAGATAAGAGACTTCTTTATGCTGTCATTCCTGCGGAAGCAGGAATGACAAGCTGAGAGCATTTTTATTGATTTGAAGATAAAGATTTGATAGAATAGATAAGCTGGTAGTTAGTTTTATAATTTATAGTTTTGTTTTTAATATTTGTTAATAGGAGGAATAAACAATGCTCAAGATTAATTTGCGTTTTATATTAATCTCTCTGATTTTTTGTATAACTTTAGGTGTTAGTGTCGCCAACGGTGCTATAGAGGACATTGCGGGTATATGGCTTTTTGATAGTGACGAAGGAGACACAGCCGTAGATCTATCAGAAAATGGCAACGATGGTAATATCATGGGTGGCGTGGAATGGACAGCAGATGGAAAATTTGGTGGAGCACTGAGCTTTGATGGCGCAGACGGATGGGTTGAAGTACCTGATGATGACAGCCTTGAATTTCCTGAAGGTGTTGACTTTACCCTGGCCTGCTGGCTTTTGATAACAACTCCTGAAGACGCACCCCCTATGATAATAGCGAAGAATTACCACCCAGCACAGGTTTTGCCCTGGTATGCCCTGTATTACGCGGATCAGGCAAAGGCAGCTACAGGTAATATGAGCCTATTCCTTAGAGATGCGGCATCAGCGAATTTCCACATAGCCAGTAATACTTTGGTTAATGATGATGAATGGCATCATCTAGTTGGCACAAGGGAAGGTGGAACTATAAGACTATATATTGACGGAGTTGAAGAGGCTTCTATGGATGGTGCTGATTTTGATGTTGGCACAAACGATGCGCCTTTACATTTTATGAGTCATACAGGTCGTTTTATGGGTGGTATCCTGGACGAAGTTATTATACTCAGACAAGCCCTTTCGGAAGCTGAGATTAATGACCTTATGAATAATGGTATTGAGAGCGCGTTGTCAGTATCATCTTCGGGTAAACTTAGTGTTACATGGGGAGAGATAAAACAATAAAGTTATACTGTTGTTTTGGGTTTAGGTTGTTAATAATTTGGAAATTCTATCAGATTGTCATCTCTGCGAAGGCAGGAATCGAGTCTTTATGCGGATCTACTGGATTCCTGCTTCCGCAGGAATGACAAACGGAGGATACAGGAATTATAAACAGAAAATATTGTTTTATTAGACAATGATTTTTATATTTCCAAATTCAAGTTGGAAGAACCAGTTATACAAAATAAAAATTTATTGGTATTTCAAAGATCGTTCCCAGTATGCTCCATAAACCACCAATAATAAACTGACCAAGTATAAGCCCGGCGAAAAACGGCACAGCCCGACGATAGGCCTTGATACCACCGTATTTCGTTAATAATAATTTGGCTGTCCAGCTTATGAATAATGGCATCCATATATTGTCAACGCTCCATGTGCCGGCCAGTATATATCCTACAGGATGAAAGGGCCACCACAGAAACTGCCGACGCATAAACATGAGAAACAGGGTAAACACAAAGCTGAAACCTGTAGCTCCTATGGCCATCCAGTCAGGTGATTGGGATACAGTAAGCCAGTTTTGTAAACGATTAAACGGTTCCCATGCAAAACCTCCGGTTATCCCCAGCTTATAGTATATATGCAGATAAGCCCAGAAAGCAGTCAGGGAACTTAAACCAGCCACAAGCATCATAGGAAATACAAGGGAACTTGATTTAATTTTTGTGCGCCGGGCAATCTCCAATCCCTCAAGTTGATGGGGCATGGGATGACAGCGATGATCCCGGTTGAACCAGAAAAGCAGCGTCAGTATTGTCAAGTTTGTAGAACCTACACGACGAGTGCCGAAAAATTTAACCAGCTTCTGTCCCGGGTCCGTTGAACTTTCCCCCCACACCCAGAGGCTGATAATGGGAGGCCCGAGTTCCGCCCGGATTCTGGTTAAGGCGATAGATATACCAAAGTAGAATATAAAGAAAACCACTGACACCCAAAGGGAAGTTCCGGCAGACCACAAAAATAATAGCAGAAGTATCATACCTGCAAAACCGCCGATAAATGCTGTGCGATATTTCATCGGTTCGTTTGAATCATCCGAATTTGCATTAAAGATGTTTTTCAGTATATTCAACAGATACTTCCGGGCAGCCCATGTTACGGCAATGACAATCCCCAGGCTCCCCCCCAGAGCCTGTTCGCTCATAAACGGGAAACCGGGTATGCTCTTCCATCCCACTGCGCTTCCGGTCACCATAACAGCTTTTCCAACCCAGTAGAAAAACCAGCAGGAAAAGGAAAGCTCCAGGGGTATAAAATATCCCATGCCTATGGCAAATGGATATAGTGTCAAGCGTGTTCTGCCTATGGCACTCCAGGGCTTTTCGGGGAAAAACTGGACGAGGTTATAATGCCGGACATGAATCTCCGGTACAGATGGATAAATAAAATGAAGCCCATTTACAAGGCTTATCCCACCGGCAATGGCAAATCCGATCCACAGCAATCGGTTAGCAAACAGCCTCTTGCCGCCTTCCTGGGTCATTTCCATCGGTAGTTGTATAATGGGATATGTAAGTTTTTCGTTTTCTGTCCACCTTTTTCTGAAGACAATGTTTATACACAGCATTACCCACAGCAACAGCACATAAAAGACTGTCCATCTGAGAATACTTTCCAACCACGCCTTGATGATATCCACATTGTATATAGTGGATTCTCCTGTATATAGACCGTCCAGAGCTTTCTGGTTATCAATTGTCAGGTCGCGGGGTAGGTACTGCCAGAATATCTCCTTCCATTCGTTTTCCGGCGTGGCGAAACGATAAGCATGCCCAAGCATAGGAGCAATTACCTGAACCATGTCATGACCGCTCATGGTAGAGCCTATGGACAAAAGTATATATATAGTCAGTAACTCCTGCTGGGTAAAGGCATATTTAGGTAATATTTTCGATAGAAATAGATTTATGCCTATGAGGAAGAATATAAAAAGTATTACGTTAAAAAGCAGGGAAAGGGTGGTGGGGTGGGATGAATAATGCACCAACTCTGTTTGTATGATCCAGTAGCTGTTTACAGGCAGGAATATTAAAACTATAAGGAGAGCGCGAAGGGTTACTTTTTTTCTCTCGGTATTATTATAACTCATAGAATATCTGTATTTACAGCGGAATTAAAATTCCGCTGTAAATAATTTAAAACGTATTTTATCTTTTAATTGAAGCCCAGGTTGAAGCCAGTTTTCCAGCATATTCCACAGGCATTATATTGCCTTCCATGACTGTCATCATTTCCCCGTCAGAAAGAGCTCGATTGAAGATAGCCACCTCGTCAATTATACCTGTAAATTCACGGGCTTGGCCATTATGTGCCCCACCTACATCGAAGTCTGTTCCAATAAGTAATGTGACATTATTGTCAAATATACTTTCAGTAGCTGCTGCATCAGCTTCGGCTTTCATTTCCCCGTTGTGATAAATTCTGAGAAAATCACTTGCCTTAAAGGTCATGCCTACATGCTGCCATTCCCCGGCTACTAACGTTCCGTTTTCCATGCTTACCGACGTAGTGCTGACGCCTGCCTGGAAAGCACCATTTGAAGATACTCCTGAAGTTATTGCAAAAGCTCCGGGAGTATGATTCATATGAAGATTATAACTTCTCTGATTTCCTGCTCCGATATATTTGGATATTATACCTCCTGTAGGTACAAAATCATCAATAAATATCCAGGCGGTCAGAGAAATTTCTTCAGGTGGATTAAGGTCCGGGCTGTCAGGAATTTCTACATAATTAGTGTTTTCTTCACCATTAAATTGTAAAGCTTTACCAAATTTACCATTAACCCATTCAGGGTTTCCCATTAAAGCTCCGTCATTTCCATTTCCTGATTGATCTTCCGCCGTGTCCCCTTCACCTTCATCAAATGGAAGATAAAGAACCACCCCTTCAATTGGTGCAGCACTGCTGGAAAGAGCGACCATCATGCAGAAAATCACTGATATAGTCAGCGTCTTCCAGAATTTCATTGATTATTCCTCCTTCATTGATGCCCATGTTGTTGTAAGTTTTCCTGTTGCGTCTAAGGCAGCCGTTGATGTTCCTTCCATTATCTCGCCAATTTCTTCATCAGACAAGGCTCTATTGAAAACCATAACCTCGTCTATAATACCGGTAAATTCTCGTGGCTGTCCATTATGTTCTCCACCTATTTCAAAATCGGTACCAATAAGCAAAGGAACTTCATTATCAAAGATACTTTCTGTCGCTGAAGCATCTTCATCGGCTTTTAATTCTCCATTTATATAAATTCTCAGAAATTCACTGGCTCTGAAAGTCATGGCCACATGCTGCCATTCACCAGCCGTTAGTGTTCCTTCTTCTGTATTAGTCACTGTAGTGCTAACCCCGGCCTGGTATATTCCATTTGATGAACATCCAGAAGCGATAGCCAAAGAATCCTCAGTATGGTTCATATGGATATTATAACTTCTCTGGTTTCCTGAACCTATATACTTGGATATTATACCTGCTGAAGGATGAAATTCATCAAAGTAGATCCACGCTGCGCATGTAATTTCCAGTTCCGGGTTAAGGCTTGGGCTATCGGGAACTTCCACATAATTGGAATTTTCTTCACCATTAAACTGCAAAGCCATACCGAATTTGCCATCAACCCACTGTGGATTTCCAACAAGCGTGGCATCATTTCCATTACCTGACATGTCCTGGGTAACTGTGCCTGAACCTTCGTCAAATGGAAGATGTAATACCACTCCATCTACAACCGCTGCATGTATACCAATTGTAGATAAAAGGCATATAAGCGATGCTAATATTAAATGCGAAAACCTCATTCTTATACCTCCTTTTAAGGTAAAACTAAAAAGCTTTGTAAAACAAATATACCAAGCTATCAATTAACAATCATAAACCAACATAGTTTTTAAGTCAAGGCTTTAATTTGCCGTTTCTGCTTAATAATGCTTGATATGACAGATAAAATTTGTTATCCTGTTTCTGGAATTAAAATTCTTCGTTCTTCCGACTTAAGTGTGGAAATATAAAAAACATTGTCTAATTAAGAAAAAATATCCTCTATTCGTCATTCCTGCGAAAGCATGAATCCAGGAGCTTAAGATAATGACTGGATTCATGCTTTCGCAGGAATGACGAATAAAGTATGTGGGAATGACAAGTTGAGAGAATTTTCAAATTATTACCAAAGCAAACCCGGAAGAACCAAATTATTTATATATACTTAATGGAGGTATTGACGAATGCTTTTTGAACGTATTGAATCGAAAGGTTTGGCCCATTATTCTTATATTATTGGTGATGGCAACCAGGCTGTTGTTATAGATCCGCGCCGGGACTGCGGCGTTTACATGGATATGGCGGCTGAGGGTGGTTATCAGATAAAATATATTATGGAAACCCATCGAAATGAGGACTATATCATTGGCTCAGTGGAATTGGCGGCAAGATGTGGTGCTGAAATATGGCATGCTGATGCTGAACTGGATTATCAGTATGGGAAACCATCCGAGGATGGTCAGACATGGAGTATTGGAAGCCTTGAATTAAAGGTTATTTGCACTCCCGGTCATACACCTGGCTCTATGAGTTACCTGCTTCATGATTCTGCTGGTATTCCCTGGATTGTGTTTACCGGTGATGCACTGTTTGCGGGTGATATTGGTCGGGTTGATCTGCCGGGGTTGGATTTGATGGATGAAATGGCTGGACTTTTGTATGACTCGCTTTTTAATAAACTTCTTCCCCTGGGTGATGATGTTATAGTATGTCCCGGACATGGCTCAGGTTCGGTTTGTGGAACGGCTATTGCCAGTCGTCCTATGACCACCATTGGAATAGAGCGTAAAAATAATCCAAAACTGAGGTATACGGATAAAGCTGAGTTTGTGGAAAAGATGGCTGTGGAACTGGAAAGGCCACCCTATTTCCGCATGATGGAAAAGCTGAATCTGGAAGGTGCGCCTGTATTGGGAAATCTACCTTCTCCACCGCCCTTATCACCGGATAAATTTGCTGAAATGGCTGAAAACGCTATTGTTTTGGATACCAGGACAGAGACAGGCTTTGGGGCTGCTCATGTTCCCGACTCTAAAGCTATATGGTTAAAGGGTGTGCCCAGTTTTGCCGGATGGTTTTTAACCTACGATAAACCTATACTGCTGGTCAATGAAACAAATAATCCTGAAACAGTCGTAAGAATGTTAATCAGGATAGGATTTGACAATATTGCAGGATACCTGTATAACGAAATGCATGAGTGGTTTATGTCAGGTAAGGAAACCCAGTCTATAAAGTTGGTTGAGGTACATGATTTATGTCATCTTCTGGACGATCGAAAGAAAGCATGGATCCTGGATGTTCGGAGTGAAGAAGAAATTGAATCCGCCCGTATTACCGATGCTCATAATATCCATCTGACCCAATTACCTGAGCGTATTGACGAAGTGCCTAAAGATAAGCCTGTTTATGTCTTTTGCGGCAGCGGTCTGCGATCAATGGTAGCAGCCAGCTTTTTGCAGAATAACGGTTGGGATAATGTTGCTGTAATTTTAGGTGGTCTTGCTGGTTGGAGTTCTATTACTTGTCCGGTTAAAATTAAAGAATGATTAGTTCTTACGGGTTTATTGTTTTAATAAAAAAAATCTCTCAGCTTGTTATTCCTGCGAAAACAGAAATTCAGTTATCATGTTAAGCTACTGGATTCCTGCTTTCGCAGGAATGCCGAATAGAAGGTAAGCAATTTCAAGAATATTCTTTCAAGATCTCAAAGTCTTCAGCGCGCTGAAAATAACCCTAGTTCCCTTATTAAATGGGAATAATGGACCTTGCCCATTAAGGGAAAAGCTGAATATATTTTCTGACAAATTACTTAAGTCGTAAAAGCCGAATAACTAAAAGGAGAATAGAGGTGCCGAAAACTGCTGTATCCCTCAGGGATTTTGTAAGTAGGATGTATGAAAAAAATATTGAAGCCACGATTCTGGGGATTGGTCCCATGTCAAAAGTGGTTATGATCGCCGCCCTGGAACTGGGCCGGGATATGGATTTTCCGGTTTTGTTTATCGCCAGCAGAAATCAGATAGATTCCCATAAATTCGGCGGCGGATACGTTATGGGATGGGATCAAAAGCAGTTTGCCGATGCCATCAGGCAGATTGCTGACGATGTGGGTTTTGACGGTCTGTTGTATCTATGTAGGGATCATGGAGGACCATGGCAGAGAGATAAAGAAAAAAACAGCAAACTTCCGCCGGATGAAGCTATGGAAATAGCCAAACAATCGTATTTAGAGGATATAGAAGCCGGATTCAATCTTCTGCATATTGACCCTACAAAAGATCCCCATTGTGCAGATGGACCTGTTGCTATGGATATGGTAATCGAACGGACACTGGAGTTGATAGAATTTACAGAGGGTAAAGTAAAAGAATTAAACCTTCCACCTGTATCTTATGAAATAGGCACTGAGGAAACCGCAGGTGGTCTTATATCACCGGAGGCCTTCGAGAAATTTATCGCCGATCTGCTGGCAGAACTGGACAAACGTAACCTTTCGCATCCTGCATTTATAGTGGGTCAAACAGGAACACTGGTGAAAATGGATCAAAACGTGGGAACTTTTGATGCTGAAAGCGCAAAACAGCTTTGTGAAATTGCCAAAAAATACAATATCGGATTTAAGGAGCATAACGCCGATTATTTACCTCTGGATATTCTGAAACACCATCCCGAACTGGGAATAACCGGAGCAAACGTAGCCCCGGAGTATGGTCTGGTGGAAACCAGGGCTTTAATATCCCTGGCGGAAAAAGAGGCAGAAGCTATTGCTAATAAAAAGGATTTAACTCCATCGGGTTTTAAAAAGGTCATACAAAAAGCCGCTTTGGACTGTAAAAGATGGAAAAAGTGGCTCTTGAAAGAGGATGAAGGACTTACAGGAGAAGATATTGCCGGTAACAGGGAAAAATTGGATGATGTAACATCAGTTTGCGGTCATTATGTCTTTGAGGTTGATGAAGTAAAAGCTTCCCGTAAAAGGCTTTATGACAACGTAAAAACCCTGGGTATCGCAGAATCACCTGAGAGAGTTTTGGTGGATGCCGTTAAAGATTCTATAATGAGTTATGTGAACGCATTTAATATGAAGGGGATAAGCAATAAAGTCCTGTAATTGAGTAATGGAAAACACCATTATTAATAAATCCATAGATAATCCCTTCACCTGGCGGGCCTTCCTTGCTGGTTCTCTGGGTTCATTGGCTATTGGCGTAGGTACTCAATATGGCTTGATGGTTATACATGGTTCGTATATGGCCATTGATTTCAGTACTGCCGGGGCAATATTTTTATTTTTCGTCCTGGTGGCTTTGATAAATGCTTTTATTGGTAAATTAAGCCTGAGAGCATCTCTTACATCATCAGAACTGAAAACCGTCTACACCATGATGACTGTAGCCTGTGCTATTCCCACCATGGGTTTGACGGCCCAGATATTGCCTATTCTTACCGCACCTTTTTATTATGCCCTACCGGAGAATAGCTGGGCGGAGGTGCTTCATCCCCATATAAAGCCCTGGCTTGTTCCCCAGGGAAAAAGGCAGATAAAATACTTCTACGAAGGTTCTCCTGCATGGGATTCAGGTGTTCCCTGGGGTATATGGATCAAACCCCTTCTAATATGGAGCATACTACTGCTATCCCTGTATTTTGTAATGATCTGCATAACCGTAATTCTGCGGAAACAGTGGATGGACAGGGAACGGCTGGTATATCCCCTGGCTCAATTACCTCTGGAAATGGTAAAAGATGAAGGTAATTCACCTGTTAAACCTTTTTTTAAAAACGGTGTTATGTGGATAGGATTTGGTATTCCTTTTATTTTAAGCAGTATGAAGGGTTTGCATCATTATTTTCCATCTGTGCCCAGTATGGAACTGGTGCAAAGCGTGCCGATATTCCGTCGGTCTCTTGGTTTGCATTTCAGGTTGAGCTTTCCCATGCTGGGTTTCTTTTACCTGGTTCATCTTGATACGGCTTTCAGCTTATGGTTTTTCAATCTGCTGAGTCTTATGGTAAGGGGGATTATGAATACATTTGGTGTATCCATGCGGGAAAGCCTGGGTATATATGGAACACCCTCCCCGGTATTTGCCCATCAGGGTATGGGAGCCATGATTACCCTGGTTCTGGCAGGATTATGGATAGGCAGAAGCCACCTGAAAGATGTCCTTAAAAAGGCCTTTACCCGAAATGCGGATGTGGATGACTCTGGGGAAATGCTTTCATATAGAACCGCAGTCTTTGGAACTATTATAGGCTTAATTATAATGACCATCTGGCTTAACATGTCGGGGATGCCGCTATCCGTAACACTTTTGTTTTTATTCGGCGCGATGCTTTTATTTATAGGTTTGACAAGGGTTGTAGCAGAAAGCGGAATGGCCGAGGCTGTAGCCTCCACCATATCGTCATCTTTCGTTGTCTCAGGTCTAGGAACTGGCCCCCTTGGCCCTCAGGGATTGACAGCCATGAGTCTGACTTATGTATGGTCTGGCGACCTGAGGACTTTTGTCATGGCTTCTTCAGCCAACAGCCTGAAGGTTATGGAAGGTGAGGGGAAAAGCAGAAAACCTCTTTTTGGTGCTATGATCCTGGCAATTATTATAACAATGATTTCTTCAGCATGGGTTTTACTGAGATTGGCCTATGATCAAGGTGGGCTGAACTGCAATAGCTGGTTTTTTGGCGGCGGCGCAAGAGCACCTTTTGACTTTTTTGTCAGCAAGATCATGAATCCGACAGAACCCAACTGGCTAGGATGGTACATAACAGCCGGCGGAGCGGCTGTTATGTGGCTTCTTATGTTTATGAGAGCCAGGTTTCTCTGGTGGCCTTTTCATCCTATAGGATTTGCTATCGGGCCCGTGTGGATCATGGATCACATCTGGTTTACTATCTTCATGGCCTGGTTGATCAAGACTATAGTCGTCAGATACGGGGGGTTAAAGCTGTTCCAGAAAATGCGTCCATTATTCCTGGGGTTAATATTGGGGCAGTTTACCTGCAACGGCACATGGCTGGTGATAGATGCCATTGCAGGCGGCAGGGGTAATATGATTTTCTGGATATAGGTGTTTTATTCTGGGATAAACTGACGCATATATTCAACGCTTTCCCGGACCCATGCCTGCTCTTTATTTATAGTATCATCCAGAGATTCATCCGGCGGAGTCCACAACTCCAGAATAGCGTTTATTTCAGGTTTTTGCTTATTAACATCCTGAATCAGTCCAGGAATATCCAACTGCCCCTGTCCTGCCGGTCTACCCTCAATAACAAATCCCATCCTGCCCTGTGAACGGTATACGACAAAATCTTTAAGATGAAGGTTTACAGCCCAGGGAATTAGAGCTTTTACCACAACCTCAGGCCCTTCCAGCGCGCCGAAAGAATTGGCCGTATCCAGGCATATACCTATACAAGGGCTATCAACTCCTTGCATTATACGAACCAGTGCTTTGGTATTAAATCGGTCGTGATTTTCAATAGCCAGAATCACATCTGCCTTTTCAAAATCCCTTATAACTCTTTTTATTATATTTACGGCTTCGTCTTCAGTAGGTTTATGCTCTTTTTTGTCTATCAC
>WJIO01000287.1 GCA_014730235.1 Candidatus Poribacteria bacterium | reverse complement strand
TGAAGAAAGGGCAAAGTTTCTTGGTGTGGACATAAGAGGCGCAAATCCAACTCCCGGTAATATCGCCGGTGGACTTACCACATTAGAGGAAAAATCCCTGGGCGCAGTTGCAAAAGGCGGAACCACAACAATTCAGGAAGTGCTGGAACACGGCCAGAAATCATCCAAACGGGGATTGGTAATAATGGACTCACCGGGACAGGATACCGCATCCATAGCCGGAGAACTCGCCGGAGGAGCCCAAATTCTTACCTTTACCACAGGTCGCGGCAGTCCCGTAGGTTCACCCATCGCGCCGGTAATCAAAATCGCCACCAACTCAGCCCTCTACGCCAAAATGCCGGATAACATGGATATAAACGCCGGCGTTGTGGTAGATGGCAAGGCAACCATCCAGGATGTAGGCAAAAAAATATTCCAGGAAATTCTGGAAGTAGCTTCAGGAAAGTTGACCAAAAGCGAAATTCTCGGACACAGGGAATTTTCCATTGACAGGTTAAATCCGTTTTTCTAAATCAATCTTAATAATCTGGATCTTCCGGGTTTATTGTGATAAGGACAAGAAACTTCTTTATGCTGTCATTCCTGCGAAAGAAGGAATCCAGTTTCCCAAAATAACGTGTTTTCTGGTTTCATACCTTCGTAGGAATGACGAATTCTATAGGAAAAATAGAAAAGCAGTGAATATTACTTAACTCAATTCAGCTTATTATTGAAGGAGGAAGACTATATTGAAAAAAATATTATATCCATTAGTTTTTCTTATGATTCTATGTGTTACATTACCCCTTCTGGCGGTTGACGTAGATGAAGACAATAAATATGTTATTGTAGAGACAAAATTATATACCGTCCACTGGAACAAGCCAGCCCAGATGGGTTACATGCAGGCCTTCGTAGGCGACAGTGATGAAAGTATTATCAACACAGGCGGTAGATCCTTCTACCATTCTTCAGATTACGGCGGATGGAAGGACTGGGGCCAGCTTCAGGAATGGGACATACTCGAAGAGGGCGGCGGTAAAGCTGTTGTCCAGTATGTATCCAAAGATGCAGGAAACAAAGAATACACCTGCGTAGCCCATTATTACGACAGCGTTCCATATATCAAACACGAGGTTACAGTGACAGCCGATGGTGGAGCAGTCACATCTTTCCAAAGCGGTCATGAACCCATGTTCGAGATGAACGGAACTAACGAGGGAATTCAGGTTTTTAAGGATCCATTTCCCCATGGTGTCTATTGGACTGGCAGCGGATTTTTTGGTGCAATATACGGCCCCGATGCCCAGGATGCACGTAATCATAACACAAGGATGGATCTGGTTCATGACAGTGTTGGTGAAAACCTCAAAGATGGAGATTCTGCCACCATAACCTATTACGTGGCCTTTGCCGAAGGTGATGCCACAGATGCAAATGCTCTTGCCCAGGATGTTCAGGATGAACCTGCCGGGGAAGCAGTCTCTCCAGTGGATAGCTTAGCTACAACCTGGAGTCAAATCCGAACAAGGCATTAAAATTTTATCTTAAGAAAGGGGGAAAAGCTTAGGAATATCAGTATTTAATATTTAGCTCTGAAATTTCATAAATAAGTAATCGTTAAAAAATGGATATAATTTAGTTGTCATTCCCGCGAAAGCAGGAATCCAGTCTCCCAGGATAGTGTTTTTTCTGGATTCCTGCTTTCGCGGGAATAACAAATTTTGTAATTTACCATCATTATAAAGGGGTTTTCTAAACACATTTTTCATTTTTTAACGATTACAAATAAGGGGTAAAAAGAATGAAAAAATTGATATATCTAATGGTTATTATCATGCTTATGGGAATAACCTCATCGCTTCTAGCTGTAAACGTAAGTGAAATTGAAAAATATATAGTTATTGAAACAGCTAATTATGAGGTACATTGGAACAAGCCAGCCCAGATGGGTTACATGCAGGCCTTTGTAGGCGGCGGAGCCAGTCTGATTAACGAAGGTGGTAGGTCTTTTTACCATTCCTCGGATTACGGAGGCTGGAAAGACTGGGGAGAGCTTCAGGAATGGGAAATTGTCGAAGATGGCCCCAGTCATGTAGTAATTAACTACAAGTCAGCAGACGCAGGAACAAAGGAATATTCTTGCATAGCCAGCTATTATGACAGCGTACCTTACATCAAACATGAAGTTACCATAACCAACACAGGTGCAGCAACGCCTTCTTTCGCAAGCGGTCATGATCCCATGTTTGAAATGAACGGAACCAACGCAGGTATAGAAGCCTATGAAGATCCATTCCCCCATGTCGTTTACTGGACTGCCGATGGCAAATTCGGCGCCATATACGGCCCTGACGCCGGAGAAGCCCGTAACCATAACACCAGGATGGATCTGGTGCACGATATCCAGGCAGAAGATATAGCAGATGGCGCATCTGACACAATCGTATATTATGTAGCTTTTGGAGAAGGTGATGCGGAAGCAGCCCACGCCCTGGCAGATAATGTCCAGGAAGAACCAGCAACAACTCCCGTTTCCCCCAACAACAGCTTGACTACCACGTGGGGACAAATCAGATCAAGATAATAACCGTTCATCGTTTAAAGAATTGATGAATGTTAATGCCAGATGCAATAAGCATCTGGCATTTTTGTTTTCTGACTTGTGGATAATTTATTGAAATGATATAATATCCTAATGTAAATATTAAAAAGCATTTTACGGGAACTTCGCCCTCCCGGAAGAATATAATAGAGGAGAAAAACATAATGTCAATAAAAAAAGTAGTTTTGGCATATTCGGGTGGTCTGGATACATCCGTATGCCTGAAATGGCTTCAGGAGGAATACAGTGCTGAAGTTATTACATATACGGCAGACTTAGGTCAGGGTAAAGAGCTTGATCCGGTAGAAGGAATAGCCACAGGCACAGGTGCAGTAAAAGTTTTTATTGAAGATCTGCGAGAAGAATTTGTTAAAAACTATGTGTTCCCCGCCCTGAAAGCCGGTGCTATATACGAATCCAGGTATGTTCTGGCCACAGCTTTAGCCCGTCCATTGATAGGTAAACGTCTGGTGGAAATAGCCGAAGAAGAGGGTGCAGATGCTGTGGCTCATGGCTGCACAGGTAAGGGCAATGATCAGGTTCGCTTTGATGTGACAACCATGGCCCTTAATCCCGGATTAAAGGTAATAGCCCCCGTTCGGGAATGGGATATGAAGTCCAGAGAAGAAGAAATAGAGTACGCCAAAAAGCATAAAATACCCATAACTGTCACAAAAGAAAGCCCTTACAGCATTGATGCCAATCTATGGGGTCGCAGTATAGAGTGCGGTATCCTGGAAAATCCCTGGATAGAGCCACCAGAGGAGATATTTGAAACAACCATATCACCGGAAGATGCGCCTGATAAGCCTATATATATAGAAATAGACTTCATTTCAGGAGAACCGACAAAGCTGGATGGAAAAGAAATGTCTCCTGTTGATCTTATAGCTAGTCTTACAAAGATCGGCGGGGCAAACGGTGTAGGGCGGGTAAGTTATGTAGAAGACCGGCTGGTAGGTATTAAGTCCAGAGAAACCTACGAAAACCCCGCAGCCACAATATTATTTGATGCCCACAAAGCCTTGGAAGAAATCACCTTGGATAGGGATATGGTGAGGTATAAAGAGGAAAAAATATCCCACGAATATTCCCGGTTGGTCTACAACGGACTATGGTTCAGCCCACTGCGGGAAGCTATGGACGCTTTTGTAAAAGCATCCCAGAAAAAAGTCACCGGAACGGTGCGGATAAAGCTTTATAAAGGTAACTGCTCTGTTGTGGGTGTTAAATCCCCATACTCTCTGTATGATCAGGCCATGGCAACTTATGAGGTGGGTGATATGTTCGACCATACAGCCGCAGAAGGATTTATCCAATTATGGGGTTTACCACTGAAGATTAAAGCTGCCAGAGAAAAAAAATAAGTCTATTCCGGGTTCAGTGTGGTAAAGATAAGAAATCTTTTTTATGCTGTCATTCCTGCTTTCGCAGGAATGATAAGCTGAGAGAATTTTCAACTATAACCACATTAAATCCGGAAGAAGACAAAAATTAATCCAAAAGTTTTAAAGTGTAAGTAATCGTTAAAAAATGGATATAATTTAGTTGTCATTCCTGCTTTCGCAGGAATGACATGCTTGGAAAATTTTCAAATATTTTACACATTTTCTTAAATAAGTGCCCTTCGGATTAAAAGGGGATTCTAGCGCGATGAAAAGTCTAGAATACCTGATAAATCTGATATTGTTTGCCGATTTAACTACCAAGCTTTAGGGGATAAATATGTCTAGATATGATGGCAGGAAACCCGATGAATTAAGGCCTGTAAAAATAACCCGGAATTACATAAAACACGCGGAGGGATCGGTTCTTATAGAAGTGGGTGAAACAAAGGTAATCTGCACTGCTTCTACAGAAGAAAGAGTACCCAGATTTTTCGATGATCCTTCCCAAAGACGCTCGGGCGGTTGGGTCACTGCTGAATATTCCATGCTGCCTAGGTCAACGTCAACCCGGATGCAGAGGGAAGCATCTAGAGGGCGTATCGGAGGTCGCACTCAGGAAATCCAAAGGCTTATTGGGCGATCTTTAAGGGCTATTGTAGATATGAAGGCCCTGGGAGAAAGGACTGTATGGCTGGATTGTGACGTTATACAGGCCGATGGTGGGACCCGGACAGCGTCTATAACAGGTGCATTTGTAGCCCTTTGGGATGCATGTTCATATATGCTTGACAAAAAGATGATAGAGGAAATGCCTATACTGGATTTCGTGGCTGCCACCAGTGTGGGGATTGTAAAGGATGAAAAACTGCTGGACCTCTGCTATGCCGAAGATTCAAAAGCCGAGGTGGATATGAATATAGTCATGACTGGCAAAGCTGGTTTTGTTGAGATACAGGGAACAGCAGAAGAAAAACCTTTCTCCAGGGAAGATACTGACGAATTAATTAACCTTGCAAGCGATGGAATACAAAGCCTTATCTCTCTTCAGCGAAAAATGATTATCGGTGGGGAAGAACAGGCGGAAATTGAAAAATAAATGACAACAGACCTTGTAGTGGCAACCAGAAACAAAAAGAAGCTGGCAGAAATTAAAGACCTGCTGGCAGGATTGCATTTTAACGTCCTGTCTACCGACGACTTTCCCCATATCCCGGAAATTGAGGAAGACGGTGAAACCTTTGAGGAAAACGCCCTGAAGAAAGCCTCTGAAGTCGCCAAAATCACAAAAAAGTTGACTATCGCTGACGATTCAGGGTTGGTGATAGACCACCTGGACGGCAAACCGGGAATACATTCAGCCAGATTTGCCGGCGAAAATGCCAATGATGAAGATAAAAATAAAAAGGTTCTAACCCTGATGAAAGGCGTTACTATGGAAAAGCGCACAGCCAGGTTTGTCTGCGCCGTTGCAATTGTAAATCTGAAAGGTGAAAACAGTATTGTAAAAGGCATCCGGGAAGGAATAATAACAACTGAACCTAAAGGCACAGAAGGCTTTGGCTACGACCCTATTTTCTTGATACCAGAGTATGGTAAAACCTATGCCGAACTTGGGGTTGAAATGAAAAACCGCATAAGTCACCGGGCTAAAGCTCTTGATAAGACAAAAAAAGTCCTTATTTCTTCCTTCTTATAACCGGTTCTAGAAATTATCCTTCACCAAAGTTATCAGGGGTAGTTTTTTATTACATAAAGTTGTAAAACATTGCTACAAAATTTCCTTAACTCAGGCATCTTAATAAATATGGCTCTTCCGGGTTCAGTTTGGTAAAGATAAGAAACTTTTTTATGCTGTCATTCCTGCTTCAAGCTTTTTTCAAAAAGCTTGAAGCAGGAATGAAAAGCTGAGAGAATTTCCAATTATTACCACACTGAACCCGGAAGAACCAAAAATATATACTCTCGGAGGTAAACCAATGGAACTGATGACAGCAATCAAAACCAGGCACAGTATCCGGGCATACAAGGACAAACCAATCGAGGACGAAAAACTGAAAGCCGTATTAGAAGCAGGTCGGCTGGCTCCATCAGCCAGGAATCTACAGGAATGGAGATACGTTATTGTAAAGGACAGGGAGTTAAGACAAAAAATGGTGGCTGCCGCCAATGGACAGAAATTTGTAGGACAGGCTCCAGCTATAATAGTGGCCTGCGCGGAGGGAACGGATCACGTTATGCCCTGCGATGAGCTTTCCTATCCTATTGATATTGCTATTTCTGTGGATCATATGACTCTGGCTGCCGCAGAACAGGGTTTAGGAACATGCTGGATAGGTGCTTTCAAACAGGATGAGGTCAAAAAACTGCTGGGAATCCCTGATAATATAAAAGTAGTTGTCCTTTTGCCTATAGGTTACCCCGACGCATCGCCGCCGCCAAGACCAAGAAAAGATGTTAAAGAGATAGTTTGTTACGATAAGTGGTCTTTATAGATAGAGAGGTAAGTTTTATTACATGAGAGTTGCAGTTATAGGCCTTGGCCGTTTTGGGCATAGTCTAGCCCTTAGTCTTGCCGACAGGGGAGCGGAAGTAATAGCTATAGACAAAGACAGGGAAGCTGTTGACGCTGTAAAGGATAAAGTCGCCCTGGCTGTTATTATGGACAGCGAAGACAACGAAGCCCTTAGAGCCCAGGGGGTGGACAAAGCGGATGTTGCCGTGATAAGTATCGGCGAAGAAAGTTTCAGGTCTAACGTTTTAACGACCATTCATCTGAAAAAAATGGGCGTAAAAACCGTCATCAGCAGAGCCTTTGAAGATATAGACCGGGAGATACTCGAAAACATAGGTGCGGACAAAGTGGTTTTTCCCGAAGATGAATCAGGTATTAGATTAGCCCGAAGTATTACATCTACCGGTGTTATTGATTACATATCTCTGGATGATAACGAGACCTACACCATGGCCCAGATCGAAGCCCCAAAGCGATTCTGGGGTAAAAAAATCGGCGATCTGAGAATAGCTGCCAGATACAATGTCAACATCGTTCTGGTAAAGCATCTTTTAGAGGTAAAAGATAAACGAGGGGACACTGTTATTAAAGAAGAAGTAAACCCCGTTCCAAGAGCCGATGATGTAATAAACCAGGGGGATGTCCTATGGGTAGTCGGAACCACTGAGGATGTTGAGCATTTTAGCCATTTATAAGACTTTATACCCTGACCCCATTATCAAAATTAGACTTTTTCAGCATAAGTCTGTAAACTGCCGCCAAAAAATAAGCCTTTCAGCTCACTTTTTGGCTCTTCCAGGTTCAGAGTGGTAGTAATTGAAAATTCTCTCAGCATGTCATTCCTGCTTTTGCAGGAATGACATGCTGAGAGAGTTTCTCATAATTACCAAACTTAATCCTGAAAAACCACATCGGTTATATACTTAATTTCGCAAGTGTCTCTGCTGATTAAAAAATCCACCTTAAACTTTCCAGGATAACCATATACAAGCTGTTGCTTTCTCGGCATGTATGCCCTACGCTTGTCATTCCTTATGATGGGCGATGCCCATTATAAGGGAGCTTTTGTCGTTACATGGTGCCTGAGCAGAGCGAATAATCTTACTTTCGCCTTTCTCAAGGTCTTATCACCGTCCCATCCAATTTCCTGACCGGAGGCCATGCGCCATTAAAGGGATGTTCCGGGAATGGAAATTTAGCCGCCAATTCTTCATCTATGTCAATACCAAGACCCGGCTTATCGTTTGACCAAAGGTAACCATCCCTCAGCTCCGGACAACCGGGAAATACATCCTGGGTTTCCTGTCTAAAGACATGTCTTTCCTGAACACCAAAGTTATAACAGGATAAATCCAGGGCAAGATTAGCCGCATGCCCCACAGGTGAAACATCGCCAGGACCATGCCATGCAGTACGGATACCAAAAAACTCACAGAATGAAGCCAGCTTCTTTGCCGGACTGATCCCGCCAATCTGGGACAGATGACACCGGATAAAGTCAAAAAGCCTGTCCTTGATCATAGGCACATACTCGCACATGTTATTAAAAAGTTCGCTGATGGCAATAGGTGTGCTGGTCTGTGGTCTTAGAATCCGCAGATATTCAATATCCTCCGGTGCAAATACATCTTCCAGAAAGAACAGCCGATATTTTTCCAGTTCCTTGGCCAGACCTATAGCCTGTATAGGAGGAATCCGCTCATGAACGTCGTGAAGCAGTTCCACCTCGTTACCCAGTTCAGAACGAAGGTGATCAAACAGCCTTATAACTGCGTTAACGTATGGTGTAGGCTCAAAAGCTCCTTTTTGTTCAGGGCTAAGAGGCTTCCAGATTTTACCTGTGACTTTTCCACCGCCGGCCCCATAGACCGAATAACCGGGAACAGAAACCTGGGCCCGGACATGGCGATAGCCTTCTTCCATATATTTCCGCACACTGTCAGCTACCTCTTCTGGATCACGACCACCTGCATGAGCATAAAGCGGCGCAGCTTCCCGACATTTGCCGCCCAGTAGGTCATATACCGGCATATTAGCCCTTTTACCCTTGATGTCCCACAGAGCCATATCAATTCCACTTAGAGCATTATTCAAAACCGGTCCATTACGCCAGTATGAGCTAACAAAGGCCGATTGATAAATATCCTCGATCCGATCCGGGTCTTTACCCATTAAAAACGGCTTCAGATATTCATCCACAGACGTAGCCACAGCCATCGGTCTCTGGGTAAAAGTAGCGCACCCAAGCCCATAAAGCCCCGCTTCGCTGGTTTCCACCTTTACAATCACCAGGCGAATACCGTTAGGAGCTGTGAGTATTGTCTTTACATCGGTTATTTTAAGCCTTGGTAATCCATTTGCCATAATATTCCCCGCTTTGTTTATTTTGAAACAACAATTTTACAATCTTCATCCTCCACGATCCTGCCAATTTTATCAGCAGCAGGAGTACCTGCTGATTTCAAAGCGTCAATCAATTCGCCACTTTTTTCCTCTGGAACTGATATTAAAAGTCCACCCGAAGTCTGAGCGTCACAAAGGATCATCTGGTGCTCATATTCCACACCATCATCCCAAAACACAGCGTCACCCAGAAATTCATGGTTACGGCATGTTCCAGCAGGAATGATCAGATCGTCAGCCAGTTCCCACGTCCCGGGAATCAGCGGCACTTGTCCATAAATCACCTCCGCACCCACGCCGCTGGATGAGATTATCTCGTATAAATGCCCCAGAAGACCAAATCCTGTAACATCGGTACAGGCATTTACATCAACTTTTAACATACATTCAGCCGCAGCTTTGTTTAATGTACTCATAACCTCAACAGCCGCAACTTCTGAGCCTTCCGGCGCGACATCAGCTTTTACGGCTGTGGATATAATCCCTGAACCTACGGGTTTTGTAAGAATAAGCACATCTCCGGGTTTTGCGCTGGAATTTGTGTTTATCTTTTCAGGATGCACCAGTCCCATTACCACCATACCATATTTAGGCTCTTTATCTTCTATGGTATGTCCTCCGGCGATGGGGATTCCGGCTTCCTTTGCCTTATCCGCACCACCTCGCAGGATTTCCACCAGTATTTCTAAAGGCAGTTCATTTACCGGAAATCCGGCTATATTCAGGGCCATTGTAGGAACAGCTCCCATAGCGTATATATCGCTCAGGGCATTAGCGGCAGCTATAGCACCAAAGGTATAGGGGTCATCAACAATCGGTGTAAAATAATCCACAGTCTGGACTACTGCCAGATCGTCAGTAATCTTATAAACTGCTGCATCTTCACAACCCGAGCTGCCTATTATAAGATTCGGATTCTCCATTACAGGTATTTGACGCAGAACCTGCGCCAGGTCATCAGGACCTATTTTGCATGCTCATCCGGCACCATGAGTATATGACGTGAGTCGGATTTTTTCCTCAGGCAATAGTTTTTCACCACCTCTATATTTTGTAGCTCTTCCGGATTCAGTGTGGTAAAAATAAGAAAATCCTTTATGCTGTCATTCCTGCGAAAGCAGGAATGACAAGTTGAGAGAATTTTCAATTATAATCAAAATGAACCCGGAAGAAACTATTTTGTTTTTTCCAAACTATGTTCATTATAGACCTTTATTCCGTTCCTTATATACAAGAAAATTGAAAATACAGGACAAGTTGTATATGAGAAATAAGTCAAATTAACATATCCTGGGCAACAATTCACCGGCCAGCATATCAACTATCCGTGTTCCGCCAATAACTGTTTTAAGCAGAACCCTTTTGGGTTCTGAGATTACCTCACCGATTATTTCCGCATCTTTACCGTATTTATTTTTTCGCATTTTTTCCAGTATTGAGTCTGCCGTTTCACGTGGAACTATGGCCACAAGCTTGCCCTCGTTGGCTATATAAAGGGGATCGTAGCCCAGGAATTCAGATGCTCCTCTTACTGCTTCCCGGATTGGTAAATTTGATTCTTCTATCATTATTCCTGCATTGGACTGCTGGGCGATTTCGTTCAGGATGGTGGCTACTCCACCTCTGGTAGGGTCTCGCAGGACATGGATATCTTTGGTTACAGACAGCATATGGGACACAAGGGAATTTAAGGGAGCGCAGTCGCTTATGATAGGGAAATCGAACTCCAGGCCTTCGCGTTTTGATAATACAGCTATGCCGTGATCGCCTATAGTTCCGCTGATTATAATTTTATCACCGGGTTTTGCCATGCTGCCGGATATGTTTATGTCATTATCAATAAATCCAACGCCGGCCGTATTTATGAAGAGCTTGTCAGCCTGCCCGCGACTTACTACCTTTGTATCTCCGGTAACTATAGTTACTCCTGCTTCCCGGGCTGTTTCACTCATGGACTGGACAACCCGACGCAGATCATCAACAGGGAATCCCTCCTCGATTATGAATCCCGCGCTGAGGTAACGAGGAACAGCGCCGCTCATGGCCAAATCGTTCACTGTGCCGCATACGGCAAGCTTACCTATATCTCCTCCCGGAAAGAAGATTGGATCAATGACGTAGGAATCAGTGGTGAAGGCAATTCGCTGGCCTGTTGTTTCAAATATGGCCTGATCGTCCAGCCGATCCAGCACTGGGTTGCTGAAGGCCGACACGAAAATTTCTTTCACTAACTGGTGGGATATTCTGCCGCCGCTTCCGTGGGATAAGAGTATTTTGTCACTTTTCATAAGATTTTCCGTATAAAGAGAATAATAGAACACGGATTAACACGGATGGAACGGATTTTCACAGATAGGATATTATGGTTCTTCAAGGTTAACTGTGGAAATTATTTGAAGACTTTCTAAGCATGTCATTCCTGCTTTCGCAGGAATGACAAACAGAGGATATTTCTTCTTATTTAGATAAAATATTTTTCATTTCCAAACTCAAGTCGGAAGAACTAAACATTATGAATCCGTGTAAATCTGTTGCTTTTATTCCTCTAAATTCCCCCGTATTTATAGTAAGCTGCGCATGTGCCTTCGGAGGATACCATGCATGGGCCTATGGGATCATCAGGGGTGCATTTTTTGCCGAAGAATACGCAATCTGTGGGATTTTTTACGCCTCTTAATACTTCACCACATAAACAGCCTTTTGGCTCTTGGCTGGGTTTTACGTGTATATCAAAATGCTTTCGGGCATCAATGTTCTGGAATTCATCCCTTATTTCCAGTCCACTCATGGGTATTACGCCAAGACCTCTCCAGGATGCATCGCAAACCCGGAAGACCTGATCCAGTATTTTTCGGGCAACCGGGTTGCCTTGGGGATGAACTACGCGGCGGTATGCAATTTCAACCTCTGCCTTTTCTGACTGAACCTGACGCACTGACGACAATATCCCCTGAAGTATATCCAGTGGCTCAAAGCCAGCGATTACGCAGGGAACGCCGTATTCTTCGGGGATAAATTCATAGGGATGAGTGCCTATTATGGTGCTTACGTGACCCGGACAAAGAAACCCATTGATCATTACCTCTTCGGCGTCCAGTATGGCTTTCATGGCCGGTGGTATGATTTTATGGGCAGACAGGACATAGAAATTGTCTGTTTC
>WJIO01000286.1 GCA_014730235.1 Candidatus Poribacteria bacterium | reverse complement strand
TAGTTGCTGGAAGCAGATTGCGCCTTTAACCCAGTTTCAGAATGACTTAATTCAGGTTTTGGGTTTGCTACATCCTGATGTTTATCTGGAACCTGTAAAACTTGAATAGGATTTAAAGGGGTGTTGAAAACAGGCTTAGTACCTTATAGGTCTTCTTCTGGGAATGCCTAGTGAAGTCCAGGAACGTCTGAAACCATACTATATGTCAGGATTTGGCTGAAGCAGCGGATAGTGTTTTGTCCATCCAACAAGTCAGTGTAACCAAATTAGTGTGACGGCAATGGGTTTGGTGTGTCATATTCTGATTCCTGTAGCTGTGAATACTTACTCTTATGGCTTTCATCAGACGGTTATCTTGACTTTTCAGAACATGAAAAGAAAATGATGCTTGCTTTGTAAATGACCTTTCCGAATTACAAGTATTATAACTAAAGGCTTGACGATTAAGTGAATAAGAGGTATAAAACATCATATACGATAAATTAACCTTATAGCTGGAAAATTTATTGTGTATTAGAATTTTGCATACACCCAAAAATAATGAATTATTGTAAGGAGGATAAAATGAATATCCTGATGCTGAGACACTCAGCCGGTTTTGAACACAGCTATTTGCCCAATGCAGAAGTTGCTATTAAAAAAATAGGTAAGAAGAACGGATGGAATGTAACAACAACTCATCTTCTACAGCGTATCTCAAAAGAAAATCTGGAAAAAGTTGATGTTCTGATATTCGCCACCACCGGAAATCTGGATTTCACAGACGAACAGAAGGAAGCTGTTATTGATTTTGTGAAAAATGGTAAAGGTTTCTTTGGTATCCACAATGCCACCGATACCGGTTATGAATGGGAAGAATACGGCGAAATGATAGGCGGATACTTCGCGGGTCATCCCTGGACTCAGGAAGTGGGCATTATCGTTGAAGATAAGAATCATCCAGCTACAAAAATGTTAGGCGACAGCTTCAAGGTTTTTGATGAAATATACACCTTCAAAAACTGGGATCGGAATAAAACACATGTCCTGATGAAAATTGATAACGACACTGTAGACCTGTCCAAAGGTAATCGTGAGGATCACGATTATGCTATGGGCTGGTGTCATAATTACGGCAAAGGCCGGGTAATGTATTCCGCCCTGGGACATCCCGATGATCTGTGGGATCAGGATTGGTTCCTGGAACATATTGAAGGTTGTATAAAGTGGGCTGCCGGTCTGGAAGAATAATAACGCTATTGATGGCGGTTTTTTAAAAAACCGCCATCAATAATATCCAAAATTTCAGTGAGGAAAAACGATGTCAGAAGAACGTTGGGAACCATTACCGCGAGAAGAAGTCATAAAAGCCGTTGAGAAAAATTACCCATCCCGAATCCCCCTGGTGAGGGCAAGATGGTGGGGAGAGGGATTACACGAGCAATATGGTGAAAGACTGGGTGAATTCAACCGCTATCCTGAGGACACATCAACCCTGTGGGTCAATCCCTTGGACATTGGAGCTATGAAGCTTTCATGGCAGGCTAAAGGAAGCAAAGCCCACGATTCCAGATGTTTGATTGATGATTATGATAAGCTGGATGAATTTATTGAAAAAATGCAGGATCCGGAAAACGATCCCCAATACGACAACCTGATTGAAAGCGCAGAGAGTATTCGTAAACAGAACCGTTATCTTATGTTCGGATGGTGGGCTTTATTCTTTGAAAGACCCTGGGGACTGCGAGGGATGCAGAACCTGATGATGGATTATCACCTGGACAAGGAAAATATACATCGTCTACATGATGTCCTAGCGGATCAGTATATCAGGCACATAAGGCGATGTGTCCGGGATTTTAAACCCGATGGATTCTGGACAAGCGACGATTTAGGCCACCAGACTCAGCTTATGATGAAACCAGAAACATTTAAAGAGCTTATAAAACCTTATTATGTAAAAGTCGGTAAAGTTATAAAAGAAAATAATTTACATTGGTGGTTACATAGTTGTGGTAATAACACTGAAGCCCTGGCAGACCTTGCAGAAGCTGGTGTTACAGTATTTCATCCTGTCCAGAAGCACACCATGAACGAGGTGGAAGTGGCAAGATACTACGGTGATAAGATGACATTTCTGGTGGGTATTGATGTCCAGCATGTATTGCAGGAAAAAGACCCTGATGGAGTTCGGGAAGAAGTTCGTTTTCTTATAGATACTTTCGATAGACCTGATGGCGGCATGTGCATGGGTGCAGGTAACGGTATAGTATCGGGAACACCCTTTGAAAATATAGAAGCGTTCTTAAATGAATCCATAGTATATGGTACAAAACATCGCCAAAAGTATAACAAATGACATGGGGGGACGAAGCTCCCGCTGAGCCTGTTTAGGAGACAAATATAATGAAAATCACAAAAGTGGAGACAATGCTTGTAAAACCCCGATGGTTGTTCCTGAAAATACACACCGACGAGGGATTAGTAGGTCTTGGTGAACCCATACTGGAAGGACGCGCTTTAACCTGCGCCCAGGCCGTTGATGAATTGGCTCAATACCTGATTGGTAAAGATCCTCGGAAAGTAGTGCATCACTGGCAGGCCATGTATCGTCATGCTTTTTATCGAGGAGGGCCCTTACTTACCAGCGCGCTGAGCGGCGTTGAACATGCTTTATGGGATATAGCCGGGAAATCCCTGGGTGTTCCGGTATACCAGATGCTGGGTGGTCCCACCAGGGATCGTATCAGGATGTATAAAGGTTGCGGCGATCCAAAGGCCATGAAAGAATGGATTGATAAAGGATTTACAGCTTTTAAGACCGGTGTTGCCGGTGGTCGTCCAGCCCGTATAGTTGAAAACAAGTCTTTTGTCGATAAAGCAGCAAATCGTTTCGCCGAACTGCGGGAAGTGGCAGGCCCGGATGTGGATATTGCCATAGATTTTCATGGTGCTATCAGCCCACAGACAGCAAAACTGCTTATCAAGGAACTTGAACCTTATCAGCCCATGTTTATCGAAGAGCCTTGCCAGTGTCAGAACGTTGACGTAATGGCTGAAATAGCTCGCGGAACACATCTTCCCATTGCCACTGGTGAGAGAATATTCACCAAATGGGGATTCCGGGAAATACTGGAAAAACATGCTGCGTCTATACTACAGCCGGATTTATGTCATGCCGGGGGAATCCATGAGGTACATATAATAGCGGGAATGGCCGAATCCTATTATGCCGGTATAGCTCCTCACAATCCATTAGGGCCCATATCATTAGCCTCATGTATACAACTGGATGCATCCATACCTAACTTCATCGCTCAGGAACACACAACACTGGGTGAAGGATACCTGAAGAACCCATTTGTATGTAAAGATGGTTTTGTAGAGCTTCCTAAAGCTCCAGGCCTGGGTATTGAGCTTGATGAGGATGCTATGGAAGATAAAATTGACCACGACTGGCGTAATCCTGAAAGCTATCATCCCGATGATAATTCAGTCGTAGACTGGTAAAAAGCTACGGAGATACAATATGAAACCATTGGTATTTAGACATCAGATAATCGATCCCAGAACTACAGGCACAAAGAACGACGTCTGTCTGGTTGGCGACATTAGCGGCAACGGCAAAAATGACATTGTTGTAGGTTCTAAATATGGTGAAAATAACCTGGTATGGTACGAAAATCCCACATGGAAGCGTCATATCATCGGCACAACCCATTTAGAGGCTGGCGGCGTGCTTGTGGATATTACAGGTAACGACAAGTTGGACGTTGTTGTGGGCGCGCCTATGGATGCCCCAATTGGTTATACAAACACAGGGCTATTCTGGTTTGAAAACCCCGATAATTCAAGTGAAAGATGGAAAGCCCATACCATAACCAATAAATTCCGCAAGTACCATGATCAGGCCGTTGGTGATATAGATGGTGATGGTGAAATAGAGATCGTGTTTGCATCTCAAGGGGCAAAGGTTATAGCCTATTTCGATATTCCAGACGATCCCCGAGTGTCACCCTGGCCGGATGATTACTGTCACATAATAGCTGAAAACACACATGTCGAAGGTGTTGTAGTGGTAGATATAGACGGTGATGGTGAAGCTGAGGTAATAGCAGGCCCAAACATATTTAAACGTAAGTCCGACGGAAGCTGGGAACGCACTGAACTACTTGCTGATATAGATGTGCGAACTTGTATAGCTGTAGGTGATTTAACAGGTAATGGCAAACCGGATATAGTTTTATCCGAAGGTGAACTGGACAAAGCAAAAGTAATATGGTTGAGAAATCCTGACTGGAAACCGACTTTGCTGGCTGATAATTTCTTCCATCCTCACAGTCTGGAAATAGCTGATTTCGACGGTAACGGTATGCTGGATATATTTGTGGGTGAAATGGGGTTAAGCGGATATCCGAAAGCCAGGGAAGTTATTTACCGTAATCAAGGTAGAGGTAAGTTTGATATGGATATAGTTGGACATTACCCCACCCACTGTTCCAGAGTCGCAGACATGACCGGCAACGGATTTCCTGACATTATCGTTAAGCCTTATGATTCAGGAAACGAACAGTTAGAATTACTTATTAACCTTGGGGGATAGGTAAAGCCATTGCTAAAGGTATAGCTTCTCATGGGCAAAAGTAGCTACTGTGGATATACTGGTTCAACAGCTTGAGCAGACTGCCCATGAAGTGAGAAAAGCGGGTGCGATTATTTTCTTCCCCATCAAAGTCTGGATGAATTGCTTAAGAATTCTGATGAAATATTGTCCGGGGATCTGCTTACATTAAGGATAAAAAGATAGAAAGGAAATAAATGCAAAAACAACCCAACATATTATTTTTAATGACAGACCATACCAACGCCCAGGCCATATCACCAGACAGCCAATGTTTGACACCAAATCTGGATCAACTGGCATCTGAGGGAATACGCTTCGGGCGTTTCTATTCAACAAACGCTATATGCTCCCCGGCCAGAGCATCACTCATGACCAGCACATATCCATCAACACATGGAATGTGGGACTGCACCCATACCCAGCGTAAGGAATGGGTGGATGTCCCTGCGGATAGGTTTGAGTATTTTACACATCTTATGTCTGATGCAGGCTATTATAACGCATACTTCGGAAAGTGGCATGTGGAACAGAGCAACAAGCTGGAAGATTTTGGATGGCATACTTATGATCGATCCTGCGCCAATGCCCGAAGTAAGGCTATACCCGGAACTGAGTTGATAATACCAAAAGAAGGTTATCGGGATTATCTTCTGGCCGGTGTCAGTAGGGACAAAGATACACCCAGTCATCCGGCTTTTGACAGAGGTATAGATTTCATCCGCAGTCACGCCGAAGGAGATAACAGGGATCAGCCGTTTTTCTGCTTTGTATCCACTGCTGAACCACATGATCCTTATATTACACCAGAGCGTTTCTATGATATGTATGATCCGGACAAAATCCAGTTAAGCCCTACATTACATGATAACCTGAAAGATAAACCCGATGTAGTTAAGCGTCTGCATTCTGTATGGGAAACACTTAAGGATGATGACTGGCGCAAAGTCTGTGCTTCATACTGGGCTGTTATTACCTTTATTGATAGTGAAATAGGAAGAATTATAAACTCGTTAAAGGATACGGGTTATTATGACAACACAATAATTGTATTTGCCAGCGATCACGGAGATATGCTGGGTGGGCATGGTTTAATTACAAAAGGTATAGGTACTCCCTATGAGGAAGTTTACAACGTTCCTCTGGTTATGAAAGTTCCGGGGATGAATCCTATTGGTGAAGATCAGAATACTGTAGTAAGTAACGTAGACATTGCACCAACGGTCTTGGATTTATGCGGAATAAAGCCTATGGAAGACGCTCAGGGCAAAAGTTTTAAATCCGCTCTGGAAGGTAATGCTGAGCCTGAAGATTGGCAAGATGCTTATGGAGAATTTTTCGGTCAAAGGTTTGTATATACCCAACGGATTGTATGGCATGAAAACTGGAAATATATATTTAGTCCGGGAGGTATTGACGAACTGTATAATCTGGCGGATGATCCTCACGAAGTAGTTAATCTGGCTTATGACCCAGACCACAAAGACACAAAGATCGAGATGACAAAGCGCATGTGGCGAAAAATGAAAGAAATTGGTGATGATTCTCTGTTTAATACCCATTATGCAACTCTCAGAACTGCACCTATAGGACCAAATTCCATTGTATAATTGTGTAATCTCTGTTAAGCTATAATCATTATCAAAATATGTAATGTAATCTTTAAAAAATGAAAAATATGTTTACAATATTCGCTTTTTTCTATGGTCAATTGTAGAATTTGTCATTCCTGCTTTCGCAGGAATGACAATATTTTTATATTTATTTTTTAACGATTACGTAATAAACAAACATATATTTGTAGAAAGGAAATTTATAAATGGCAGGAACTAACAACAAAATAGCAGGTGGCGGTTTTCATCATGTTTCTATGAGGGTAAAAGACCTGGAAAAATCAATTAAATTCTACTGTGATGGTCTGGGTTTTGTGGAAAAGGTATCATGGGGTGAAGCACCCAACAGGACGGTGCTTCTGGATACCGGTGATGGCAACTACTTTGAAATTTCCCAGGGTGATCCCAATGCAGAACAGCAACCGGGAATTTTCCAGCACATAGCCTTAAGGACAGAAGATTGTGAAAAAGCCACAGAAGCCGCTCGCAAAGCTGGTGCAGAAATCACCGTTGAGCCAAAAGAAATAGAGCTACAAAGCGTTCCACAACCTTTGAAGATTAAAATATCCTTCTTCAAAGGGCCTGATGGCGAAGTTGTGGAATTCTTTGAAGATGATATTACTTAATCAGGAAAATAGGTGATCTGGATGAATACAGTCTCTGTTATAAAAATCAAGTCAGATCTTGATAATGAGATAGTAAAATTAATGGATCTGTCTGGAGCAAAAGATCTGATTAAATCCGGTGATATTGTCTTGTTAAAACCCAATCTCCATGCGGTACAGCATTATACCACTGGAGGAACAACAAATCCTTATGTGGTTGCAGCAGTAATCAAATGGGCTTATAAATGTGGAGCAAAGGAAGTTATTGTGGGTGATAGCCCTTATTACGGGCTATCAGATCCCAGACGCTGTTTTACTGAAACAGGTATGGGTGAAATTGTGGAAAAATCAGGGGCCAGGTGGGTTACTTTTGGAGAACATGAATTCAGGATTTTCCGAAGTGCTTCCCGGCATTTACCTGAAGAAGTAGGCATATCTCGTTTTGTATTTGACTGTGATAAGATGATTAACATATCCGCTATGAAGACCCACTTTAACTGCCTTGTTACTCTGTGTATGAAGAATCTAAAAGGTTGTGTAAGGCCTGAGGATAAAGCCGCTTTCCATAAAGCAGACGTCAACAGGGCTATAGTAGCTATAAATAGCTTGATAAAACCTCATCTTAACATTATAGACGGTACTGTAGGTATGGAGGGTATGGGTCCAGCCAGTGGAACTCCTGTAAATTGTAATCTTCTACTGGCGGGTAAGGATATTGTTGGAGTTGATTCTGCAGCAAGCTTTTTAATGGGAATCCAGCCTGAAGAGGTTATGACTATAAAACGAGGTTATCAGGCAGGATTGGGAGATATGAATCTGGATAATATCCAGATAACAGGCGATAAGCTGGATGATTTAAAAATGAACTGGAAACGTCCGGATTCTACTATAACCGAAAAATTTCCCAATCTGATTATCAGGAACAAAGGTGCTTGCAGTGGTTGTAATATGAATCTGCTGGTGGCCCTTAACGATGTAAAATCTGAAAGCGAAATATCTTATAATGCAGTGGTTATGGGTCAGGATGAACCTGTAGAGAAAAACAGCGTCTTAATCGGGAAGTGTACCTCATCTTTCTGGAAGGATTACGACCATATTTCGGGATGTCCTCCTAAGTCCGGGGATATAAAGAAACTTATCTGTTTAATTAAGTAATTGTTAAAAAATGAAAAATGTGTTTAGAAAATACCTTTATAATGATGGTAAATCACAAAATTTGTCATTCCTGTGAAAGCAGGGATGACAACTAAATTATATCCATTTTTTAACGATTACAATTAAATGAAAGGAGACATTAACAAATGAGAACTCGATTTTGTAGCAAGACTATAATACGTCTGTTTATTTTATTAATCTTTACTTTATCTGCATCTATTGTTTATGCAATAGATGCAAATTCTATCGTGGGTGTATGGACACTGGACGAGGGTCAGGGTGATGATGTTATGGATTCTTCGGGAAATGAAAATCACGGTGAGAATTCCGGCGCTCAATGGGTTGATGGTGTTAGTAGTACTGCCCTGGAATTTGATGGAGTCAGTCATGTAAATATACCCGCAAGTGATACCACAGATGATATAGAGGATGGCTTTACCTATATGCTCTGGGTAATGCCTACAGGCACTCCACCCAACGCAAATACCCGTATAATTGAGAGGGATTGGCATAATCCAACAATACAAATCGGCGCAACCGACTTTTACGGCAGCATAGCTGTAAACGCTGATCAGGCTAATACTAATGTTCGGGGTGGATTATGGGCCATGAATGAATGGAGTTTTGTGGCTTTGACCTATGATGGCGAGAGTTTAAGGCTTTATGTAGACGGTGAAATGGTTGGAGAAAAAGAAGTAGGAACACCAGATGCACAATCTAACAATGCCCCGGCTCCGTATCAGAACGCCATATGGTTGGGCGCATGGAAAGCACCTGGATGGGATTTTACTGGTGTTATAGATGAAGTAGCTATTTTCAACGTTGCTCTAAGTGATGATGAAATTGTTTCAATTATGAATAACGGCATCAGTGAAGTATTGTCCGTTGAAAGTATAGGTAAAATGTCTGTAACCTGGGGTTTTATAAAAAATTAATGTTTATTAAGGGCAATAATACTTACTTAATGGGATGTGTAAAATATTTGAAAATTTTCTAAGTATTTCATTCCTGAAAAAGCAGGAATCCAGTCATTATGTTAAGCTTCTGGATTCCTGCTTCAGTTTTTTGGAAAAAGCTTGAGTAAAGAGGAATCTGAATTTTACAGTTAAGCGGATCAGTGAATAAGATATTCCCTGGGAAATTTGGAGACAACAGTGTATTTTGGATCAACCACGTTTCCTACCCTTGCAGTTCCTACCTGGGAAAGCAACTGGTAGGCATCCCATCTGTCATATCCATAATCCTGCTCAAGCCATTTTATCATTTCCGTATGAGCTATTCTAAAAGCGTCAATTAACGGTCTGGTACTGGCAGCTACCATTATATGAGTATCATCTTCAAACCGTGGCCATCTTATCTCTTTATCCTTGATAACATCAATCTTTATTGTGACTTCTGCCGTTGTTTCCAGGGCTACGCCGCATATCTCACCGTCTCCCTGGGCGGCATGAACGTCACCAAACATAAATAAACCACCCCGAACAAATACAGGTAGATATACTGTAGTTCCTGCCTTTGTTTCAACACAGTCCATGTTTCCACCGTGTTCAGCGGGGGTAAGAGAGTTAATTGTTTCACCATATTTAGGAGAGACACCTATACATCCCAGAAACGGGTGAAGTGAAATTTCTACCTTGCCAATTTTACTGCTGGGAACATCCAGGAATGCGGTTTTTTTATCTGTATCTATTTCCCATTGAAATTCCTTGTAAGGAAGCGGCTCTCCCAAGCCCATAGGACCTGTTATCCTGTCCTCTATATTAAGCACACCAAAACCTTCGGGAAATTTGGATGAGGCATAATCTCGGTTGAGCTTTATCTCCTGAATATACAGGGAAAGTGTATCCCCAATTTCTGCGCCTTCAACATAGAAAGGGCCTACCTGTGGATTTGCCGTATAAAACTCCATATCAGGACTGGTCTGGAGCATATCCTCATCCGCTGGATTTCCCTGGTGATCTATACTGCCGGAATCGAGAGTTGCAGTTGTTAATGAGTCTCCGGGTTTAAGTATTAAAGCAGGTTCATGTGGGCCGAAAGTATAATAAAACTTTTTGGGCTTAAATATCATATTTATTCCTCCGTTTATTGCTCATTTTGTATAAAATCTGTTTCAATTTGTAGAGCTAGCAGCAAAACCGGTGGTGGTATAGTCCGATAATCTCTTATGGTATGAATGGCAATAACATTTCTGCCGTTTTCCAGATATTTTTTGACTTTTATATCGGTTATTTCGGGCCATTCATCTACTTTGCTTATCCAGCGATTGTTTATATATAGATTTGTCTTTCCACCACAGGCTATCCTGATATTTGCATTTACAGGCACACCATCTATTATAAACATCTTCCTGAAAAATACGTCGCCCTCTCTGCTGGTTGACGAACTATGCCATATGGGTCTGGCCTTTGTCTCTGCTATTAGCTGACGCATTTCCGGTTCCAGACGGGTATTTTCCAGAATCTGAGAAGATTTCCAGTATCGTTCATCCAAATTTTCTGTATCCGACTGCCACCCATCAATGGGTGTTTTGGAGACCAGCCATGAATCATCGCTGACTATCAATATCTGGTGCGGTTTTACCCTATCTCCTTTTTCCATGCGTAAGCTGGAGGTGATAGAGGTTACAACGGCTTTTGATGACTTTTCACCGACAGATTCGATGGTTATCTCTCCCAGCTTTACGGATTTCTGTAAATTGGAAACATTTTCCCTGAATACATCCAGCTTCATTCCTCTGGATATGCCATCACCTTTTTTAAGATCTATTATTACTTCATTACCTTTTGCGGAAACATAAACCACATATCCCTTGACGTCTGGATCTTCCAGAGGTATTGGTTGGTTGAAATGACTGCAACTATACATGAATATGTATAATAGCATAAGAAATAAATATTTAAATGTCTTCATAGAGATTATCAAGTGTCCTATTCCCCTTTTATAATAGATTAAGGGGAATATTACTGACCTTATTTATTCTAATGTAACCTTAAAAAATTAAAGAGGTATTTGTAATATTCGCTTTTTCTATGATTAATTATAAAATTTATCATCCCTGCGAAAGCAGGAATGACATTATTAGTGATATTCATTTTTTAATGCTTACATAATACATCAATATCCTTTGTAAATCAATATCATATTCCTTCAAAATTCTCTTCTTGTAACAAAGCCCTTTTATATGTTAATATCTAAAAAGATGAGATATACCAATATCTATGGCAAATAATAAAATTGGGGATATATAAAAAGTCAAATTTGGAGGAAAAGACCATGAGTGATAATAAGGCGGTCTTGTCTTTGATGGCGCATCCTGATGATGCAGAATTTATGTGTGCTGGTACACTAGTCCTTTTGCATAAGAAAGGATGGGATATTCATATAGGCACGATGACATCAGGGGACTGCGGTTCTGCGGAACTGGGTCGGGAGGAAATTAGTCGTATTCGCCGCAATGAGGCGGCAGTATCAGCTAAAATACTTGACGGGAGCTATCACTGTCTTGAGTGCGATGATGTTTTTATTATGTATGACCGGCAGACGCTTGTTAAAGCAATTAAACTTTTGCGCCAGGTTAAACCTGCTGTGGTCTTCGCTCCAAGTCCATCTGACTACATGGTAGATCATGAGATAACAAGCAAAGTGGTTCAGACTGCTTGCTTCGCTTGCGGTATGCCAAATATTGAGATCGAAGGTGTGGATCCTTTTGAACCTATTCCACATTTGTATTACGCTGATGCCCTGGAAAGTGTTGATATACTTGGTAATAACATCGAGCCTAAAATCCTGGTAGATATTACCTCTGTGATGGATACCAAGGAGAAAATGCTTTGCTGTCACGAAAGCCAGCGCAACTGGCTTATGGTACATCATGGCATGGATGAATATGTGCTATCCATGAAGAGGTTTGCCGATGATCGGGGGAATAAAATCCATGTTAAATATGCCGAGGGCTTCAGGAAGCATCTTGGACACGGTTATCCCCACGATAATATATTGCGATCAGAATTGGGTGATTTAGTTTTTGAAAGATAAGAGGTGAAAAAAATGACTAGAAAAATCAGTATCTTAGCCCCTGAATGGTGGGATTACACAACCCTTGACGATGAAATTCTGGATGATGCAGCCCGATTGACACCGGATGATATGCTGGGTATGTCGCGAGAGGGTTTTAAAGTTATATTTTATGATACCCTGGAGGATTTTTACCTGGCTGAAGCACTGGAATACATAAACGCATGGAGGCAGGCTACTGCTGATAATCCGGTAGGTATATGTGGACCTATAGGCCCGACAGAACAGCTTCCTCTGGTGGTCCGGTTGGTCAATGAACTTGGGATAGACGTAAGATATGGTCATTTCTGGGGTATGGACGAATGGTATAAAGACGGCGAGGAAGTAGCAGAAGATCATCCACTCTCTTTTGCAAAAGCTGATATGGAGCTTTGTTTTAATCGCATTGACAAAAAACTGCGAATGCCCGATAGCAACATCCATTTTCCCAAGGCCGATGTTTCAGATTACGTCAAGAGCTGGGATGGTGTAAGATGTGCAGTAATGCAGGGAGGACAGGGTGACATAAAGCACTGGGCTTTTAATGATCCTTTGAAACGGGAGGGTAAATACAGGGATAATCCACCATCACCGAAAGAATATCGCAAGCTGAATACCCGGGTTGTGGAGCTTCATCCGGTGACAGTTATGCAAAATGCCCGAACCAGCGGCGGCGGTGTGGTAACAGGAGTTCCCACAAAAGCTATAACGGTTGGACCGGTGCAAACCTGGCAGGCAGAGAAAGTCTCTATATGGCAGGCAGGAACTCATGATAACCCATTTGGCATGCGTCTTACTACACTGATGATCGGCAAGAACATTCCTGATTCCTCTGTTCCTATGTCACTACTGGCTGATCATCCCAACGTGCAGTTTAATTTTTATCGCCCTGCTATAGGTACGTGTGAAGTTGAGATGCATTAGGTCTTAATATAAAGCAGGTTTAAAATAATGAATATAAAGAATAATTCTATCGGTATTATTGGTCTGGGGAATATGGGCTATGGGATAGCTATTAACCTTATAAAAGCTGGCTATTCTATTACTGGATACGATCTAAAACCAGAAAGCATATCCAAATTTATACATGCTGGTGGAAATCAGGCTGAAAGTAGTCAGGCTATTGTTGAATCCTGCGATATAGTTCTTACATGCGTGGAAGGTCATGATTCAATAGAAATAGCTGATGAAATTTTAATTCCCAACGCCCGGCCCGGTCAGATATTTATTGACCACAGCACTTTACCCGCGCCAGAAAATCGTCGCATAGGCAAAGCATTTACGGAAAAGTGGAGTAAATACCTGGATGCACCTATAAGCGGCGGCAAGGGTGGTGCGGAATCGGGAACTCTAAGGATATTTGTAGGTGGTGATAAAGATACGGCGGAATACTGCTGGGCTTTGTTTGAAGCCACTGGTAATCCTGAAAAAATTATATACTGCGGTTCAACTGGCATGGGACAGGTGGCCAAAGTTGTTCAGCAGTTGACTGTTAGATTCCCTGATGTAGCCCGACTGGAAGTGATGGCCTTTGGTCTAAACGCAGGTTTAGACCTGGAAACTCTAATGCGGGCCCTGGATATATCCTTAGATTCCAGAGATCCATATGCCAGGTTATGCAGAGGGGTAAAGGATGGAGTTATAGAAAAATTTTCATTTATATATTCCGAATGGGAATATTACCTGGAAGAGGCAAAGGCAAAAGGATTTCGTATGCCTATGCTGAAGGCTATGTTTGATTTCTGTAAAGATGGGGAAAAAATTACCGCTGATGCGGTCAGAAGGCCAGAACCATCTGTCTGGAATGAATTGATAAAACCATCAAAGAAGCTTCCTAAAGTTCTGCTTTTAGGTGATTCCATAAGAATGAGCTATCAGTCTTTGGTTGCTGAAAAGCTGAAAGATTGTGCCGAGGTAGTTGGTCCAGCAGATAACTGCCAGTTTAGCCTGTATACCCTGTCATCCTTAAGTAGATGGATCAAGGCATTAGGAATACCGCATATTATCCACTGGAATAACGGTATACACGATTCCGGTCATAATCCGGCTCGATCACCTGTCCAGATACCCCTGGATGTTTACCGCATGACCCTGGAATATATATTGGGTAATCTAAGGTCAATAACTCCTCATGTTATATGGGCGACAACTACCCCTGTGCATCCTGACAGGCCCTTCCAAAACGACCAATGGGCATGGCGAAATGATGAAATAGACCAGTATAATTCCACAGCATTGAAGCTGATGAAAAATAACCATGTCCCTGTCAATGATTTGCATTCAATTGTGGCTTCAGATCCTGATCTGTATCTGGCCGAAGATCAGTTACATCTAAGTCAGGCAGGTCAGGAGAAATGCGCTGATGCGGTTGCCCGGGTAATAAGAGAATATATTGATAATGGCTTAAGGGATTTATAATGGTAAGTATAAAGCACACATCGGTGTGCCCATGCAAAACCTCATGTAAATTTAATTAGTTCTTCAGAGTTAAGTGTGGTAATGGAAAAAGACCACAAATTAAACAAGAAAAACAAGTATAAATTTTACATCCCTGTGTTATTGCGAAGAACGGAGTAACAAATAAAGTTTTTAGTCTGTATCAGAAGTTTTGGTTCATCCAGTTTGAGTGTGGAATTATAAAAAATATTGTCCAATTAAGAAAAAACATCCTCCATTTGTCATTCCTGCTTCAAGCTTTTTGAAAAAGCTTGAGCAAAAAGGAATAAGAGTTTCGCAGGAATGACAAGCTGAGAAAATTTTCAAATTATTACCATACTCAAACCGGAAGAGCCAAAGTTTTCACGGACATAAATTTTATGCTTGGACAAGAAAAGACTAATTTGTTTGTCATTACCACACTCTAACCAAAATAAACATTTACTATATCTAAACAATGCGAAAATATGATTATATAACAGTATTATCAGGAAGCACAGCATTTTTATGGACAACCACAATTCCATCCCGGATACTGTAATTATCACATTCATATTCCTGTAAATTTTTCTCGTTGATAATCTTTACATTACAACCGATCTTGGCGTTTTTATCAATTATAGCGTTTCTTATGATACTTCCTTTTCCAATACCTACATGCAAATCTCCATTATCATCCAGATTGCATTTATCCCTTATAATGTCATAGTAATCTGCTCCCATTACCACTGAGTTTAATATCTCCGCGCTTGAACGAACTATACTTCTAACACCAATTACAGAATTTCTGATTTCACATTCAGTTATTATAGAACCTTCACATATTATAGAAGCTTGCAATATACAGCTATTTATTTTTGAACCTGGTAAGTATCTTGGATGGGTATAAACCTGACCTTCTTCATCATAAAAGTCAAATTCAGGAACTGTTTTTGTTAGTTCTAGATTGGCATCAAAGAAAGACCTGATAGTTCCTACATCTCTCCAGTAACCATCAAAGAAATGGGCAAAAATCTTTTTTTGGTAGATTTCACCGGGGATCACATGTTTGCCAAAATCCATCTTTTTTTTATCTGAAAGACAATCAACCAGTGTTCTTTTATTGAAAACATATATACCCATAGAAGCCACATGAGAACGTCCTTTTGGATCGACACCATGCTGGTAAAGGATACTTTCTTCCAGTTCCATTCGGGTTATTTCTTCTTCCTCTTCGGGTTTTTCCACAAAATCTATTATCTGTCCTTCAGTATTGGTTTTTAATATACCCAGTTCATTGACTTTATCTCTTTCTACAGGTATAACAGCAACTGTTACGTCTGCGTTATTCTCTTCATGTTCTTTCAGCATTTTTTGGTAATCCATCCTGTAAAGATGGTCACCGGCCAGAATTAATATGTATTCACAGGGTGTTTCTAGAAAACGTCTTAGATTCTGGCGGACAGCGTCAGCAGTACCCTGGTACCAATCGGTATTTTCCTGCGTCTGCTGGGCTGCCAGTATTTGCACATATCCCTTTGAGAACGAATCAAATTGGTAAGTTTGAACGATATGTCTGTTTAGAGACGTTGAGTTAAATTGAGTCAAAACAAACATGCGTTCAACTTCTGAATGAATACAATTGCTGATAGGTATATCAATGAGTCTGAATTTACCAGCAATTGGAACCGCAGGTTTGGCCCTGTCCTTTGTTAGTGGATATAACCTCGTTCCTTTTCCGCCGCCCATAATGACACCGATGGCATTACATGGCAAATCTATCACCTCAATTCATATTTAAAAAATAACTTATCTCAAACAAATACAACTTTTTACTATCCCTTGCTAAATGCTTTTATTGAAATTTTAAGGAATTTTGCAGTAATAACTAATTTTGTAATTTACCATTATGGTGATACTTTATTATAAACGTATTCTTTATTCTTTAAAGATTACATTAAGTAAATATTAGCAATTAAGTGATTTTAGCAGATATTTAAGCCCGTTTCAAGAAGTTAATCTTAATAAAATCATATATAATTCTTCCGGGTTCAGTGTGGTATAAAGATAAGAAGCTTCTTTATGCTGTCATTCCTGCGAAACTATTATTCCTTTTTGCTCAAGCTTTTTCAAAAAACTTGAAGCAGGAATGACGAGCTGAGAGAATTTTCAATTATAACCACACTGAACCCGGAAGAGCCTCATATATTTATATCTAAAGAATTCAGGAAAGCTATCCGATATAATAAAGGAGATATTTAATCTTATAATATCATCCCGGAAAATTCTGGAGAGTATAAAAAATATTTCATTTCAAACAAGGAGGTTGGGAATGTATATACAGATTAAATCATTGGTAATGCTTTTAATATTAGTTTTTGCATTATCAGGTTTTGTTATGGCTGATATTAGTTTTACTGATGTCACTCAACAAGCAGGTATTGATAATACGTCAAAGGGTGCTTGTGTGGCTATCGTTGATTTTGATAATGATGGTTTGCCTGATATATACGTCGGTAACAGTGGTAGATCCTTTGAGCCTTTGGGTAAAGCTAATATACTGTATCATAATAACGGTGATGGAACATTTACCGACATTGCATCAGAAACAGGTCTGGATGACGAAAGACAGACTACTGGTGCAGCTTTTGGAGATTTTGATAATGACGGCGATATTGATCTTTATGTAGTAAATGACTTTGGTATAAATGCCATGTATATGAATAATGGCGATGGAACTTTTGAAGATATAACCGAAAGCTCAGGAACAGTAGGTGGTATTGATGTTATTGGTGGTGATGAGATACCTAACGGTTATGGAACAGCCATTGCTGATATTGATAACGACGGGCTTCTGGATATTTACGTCGTGAACCTGGGTGGAGCTAATATTCTCTATAGAAATACAGGTAACATGAAGTTTGAGGATATTACTGATTCGGCAGGTGTTAAAGCTGGTGTTGGTCCTCAGGGTGCCGGTACAGCCGCAGCTTTTGGGGATTGTGATGACAATGGAATGGTTGACCTTTACGCCGTCAATGGTTATGGTCTTCCCGGTTTCTTCTATTTAAACAGTGCTGAGGGTTTTAAAGATAGAACAAATAAGGCGGGGATTGGTGAACAAGAAGACGGCGCAGGAACTGCCTTTGGAGATTATGATAACGATGGGGATCTCGATCTGTTTGTAACGAATTTTGCCGATGCTGTAGGAGCGCCTGTGTCTAATATACTTTATGAAAATGACGGTCATGGTGTTTTTGAAGATGTTACAGAAGATGCCGGTATATCTGGATTATCATATTCCCTGGGCGCTGTTTTTGGTGATCTGGATAACGATGGCTATCTTGACCTTTATGTAGTAAACAATGGTGAACCAAACACTCTTTATAGAAATAATGGTGACAGAACTTTTACAGATGTTTCAGAACAAGCTGGAGTTACTGATCCCGGTTTCGGATCAAATGTAGCTCTGGGAGACCTGAATGACGATGGCTTTCTGGATATGTATGTGGCTAATTCAGGTATACCTGATGAAGATGTGGGCGATCCGGATATATTATACATCAATAATGGTGGGCAGAACCACTGGCTGGGAGTTAAACTTGAATCAACGGTAAGTAACATGTCGGGTATAGGTGCTCAGGTAAGTGTGAATTCCGGCGACCTAAATATGCTCAGAGAGATAAGCGGCGGAAGGGGATATGCCCAGGATAATATTTTAGCTCATTTTGGATTAGGTGGAAATGAAGTTGTCGATTCTATTACTGTATCCTGGCCCTCAGGGATAGAACAGACAATTAATAACGTACCGGCAGACCAAAACTTTGTAATAGTTGAGGGTGAATCTACACCTGTAGAACCCGGTGGTGCTACCATCAAGACATGGGCATGGGTTAAACAATCTGAACCGGAAGAAGCCATCGAAGTCTCATCAGCAGGACAAAATTACCCTAATCCATTCAATCCGGAGACATGGATACCATTTAAGCTTGCGGTTCCTGGTAGTGTAGTTATTTCAATTTATAATTCATACGGACAATTGGTAAGAGAACTGGACTTAGGCAGTAAAGCTCCTGGAATGTATATGTCAAAGAACAGGGCTGCATACTGGGATGGTCGCAACGAAGCTGGTGAAGAGGTAGTAAGCGGAGTTTATTTCTATCAAATCAGAACTGAAGATTTTACAGGTACAGGCAAAATGCTTCTGATCAGGTAAATGTTTTAATGGAGTCTGTCCCCTTTGAGTCTGTCAATCCTTTTGTGTAAACTCCCTCCATTTTGACTCATAAATACCCCTGAATCCTGTCACCAAAATGTATGGACAATTGAGCCAGAATCATTTTCCATTTACGGAGTTTGATTGTCCATTTTTTCACTACTTCACAGGTTGCCAAATAAAGCAATTTCAGAGCTGCTGTGTCCTTTGGAAACATGCTTCTGTTCTTTGTCACCTTACGCAACTGCCTATGAAAACTCTCTATAGGATTAGTCGTGTAGATCAAGGTTCTGATCCTGTCCCAGTTACGCTCCCATGCTCCTACTGCAAGGATATATCTGTCTCCCCACTCCTGCTTCAGTTTGTCCAGGGCCATCAAAGCTGCTTCCTCTGTGGGAGCCTGGTAAATGCCCTTCATGGTCTTGCTGAAGGCTTTCCTGTCTTTATAGGACACATACTTCAGACTGTTGCGGATTACGTGTACCACACAGCGCTGATACTGGGATTCGGGATATACCGCAGATGTAGCTTTCTGGATTCCAGGCAGGTCGTCAGAGGTGATTATGAGCACATCCTTCACTCCACGGTTCTTCAGGTCTGTCAGCACACTAAGCCAGTATTTGGCATTCTCTGTCTCGGATATCCATAGACCAAGGACGTCCTTTCTACCTTCCAGGTCTATGCCTACCACTCCATACACGGTCTTGGCCTTGATCATACCATTGTCACGAACCTTGTAGCGGATGCCATCTATATACAATACGGCATATATCTCTTCCAGACTCCTGTTGCGCCATTCCTCAAGCAAAGGCAATACTCGGTCTGTCATGTTGCTGATGGTCTGGGGAGATTATATATCCTCAAGATGACTCTGAATGTCCCGGACCGTCATACCTTTGGCATACATGGAGATAATCCTGTCTGCCAACTGGGATATGTCTGTCTGATGTTTCTGAACTATCTGTGGCTCAAATTCTCCTTTCCTGTCACGGGGGATCTTCAGGTCCATTTCTCCATGGGAAGAACGAACCGTTTTTGGTGAATGACCGTTTCTCGAATTATCCGTTTCCTTATTCTTAGCCTGTTTTCAACACCATTTAAAATCCTATTGAAAGGGCCTTGCTTATGAATAGCTTCTGAGCTATGCTTTTATGGTATAACAACAGCAATCAACTCAAAAAAGACTGAAATTCAAGGAGTATATTCATGAGCCAGG
>WJIO01000285.1 GCA_014730235.1 Candidatus Poribacteria bacterium | reverse complement strand
CGTATAATAATTATAGTTACTGCCTTTATTTTAGTCTTATATTTTATTGCTAACTGGAGGAAATGGGGGTTACTAAAGAAAGCAGCCATGAGTGGTATAATAGCCACAACTATCCTTGCGCTGGTTGTTCCCAGATTCAGCACCTTAAAACAAACTATTATAAAAAATCAGATTACACAAATCGTGAATCTACCGGGTAAATTGCCATACAGTGATTGGGTTGACGTGCAGAGGTGGTGTAAAGAAAACACGCCTGTTGATGCGCTTCATCTGGTAGTAAGAAATACTGGAGGATTTCGTATCCATTCCCAGCGTGCTATCGTGGGCGACTGGAAAGACGGCGCACCTTGTGTGTTTTCGGAAAAATATGCTAAAAAATGGTGGGCCAGGATGCAGGAACTTAAAGGTTATGATTCATTTGACGAAGAGAAATTTAAAGAATTAAAAGAGAAATACGGTGCTTCTATTGCCGTAACGCGAAAATCACAAAAGCTTAATTTTCCCATAATGTACCAGAATAATGGGTTTATTGTATATAGATTAAATTAACTTTAATTCTACCACCCGTAAACTGTGATATAAATACGCTTCTTATATCCTGAAAATTTAAGCTTGTCATTCCTTATATTTACATTACTATTAACTCAACTTATATCATATTCCTTAACTTTACGGAATAGCGTTCTGAGTCCCATATTCAGAATTTTAGCTGCCATAGCCTTGTTATTATTGGTATACTTCAAAGTTTCGGCTATGAGTTCCCGCTCTGCATCTTTTACGGACATTCCCACATGTATGTCAACCTGCCATGATTTATCCCCGACCTGTCTTATGTGCTTTGGTATGTCATTTATCCCCAGGGAAGAACGGGTTGTCATGACTATCATTCCCTCAATGGTGTTCCTGAGTTCCCGGACATTACCGGGCCAGTCGTATTTTATCAAAAACTGCATGGCCTGATCCGTTATACCTTTGACATTTTTGCCATGAAGACTGTTAAGTTCCTGTATAAAATGCTCAACCAGAAGGGGTATATCTTCCTTGCGCTGCCTTAAGGCCGGAAGATCAATGGTTACAGTGTTAACCCTGTAGTATAAATCTTCTCTGAAACGTCCCTCTTCAATGGCATTTTCAAGGCTTTTATTGGTGGCAGCCACTAACCTAACATCAACTTTAACGGTTTCCATCCCACCAACCCTTTCAAATTCCTGGTCTTCTAATACTCTCAGCAATTTAACCTGGGTGTAAGGGGCAATATCCGAAACGTCATTCAGGAAAAGCGTTCCACCGTTGGCCAGCTCAAATCGTCCTCTTTTGGATGTTACGGCGTTGGTAAATGCTCCTCGTTCATGACCGAAAAGCTCACTTTCAATTAAACTTTCCGATAAGGCGGCGCAGCTTAACTCGATAAAAGGCTTATTTCGGCGCGGGCTGTTATAGTGTATGGCCTTTGCTGCAAGACTCTTACCTGTGCCGGTTTCACCATTTAATAAAACGTTGGTCATGGTAGGTGCTACCTGGGTTATGGTCTTATACACCTGCTGCATGCTGTCTGAATTACCTACGAATCCGGTCAGGCCATATTTGCTGTCCAGGGGATGATGATGATCCATACTATCATCCTTTACCACGACTATACGTTTTTCCAGGATTTCATCAACGGATATTTTCAGCTTATCAATATTTATAGGCTTGGTCTGAAGGTCATAAGCGCCTTTTTTAATAGCTTCAACTGCTATTTCCACATTGGTAGCATCGGCCATCATTATCACGTCAACCTGGGGGAATTGTTCTTTGGCTATTCCTAAAAGCTTCATGCCGTCTATGGTAGGAACGTTAAGGGCGGTTATAACCAGGTCAACTTTTTCTTCGTTGAGATGATCCAGGGCGCTTTCACCATCAGATGCAGGGATGGCGTTATAGCCCTCTTCGTTGAGAGCAAATGTTATGGATCGCCTGACATTCTCGTCGTCATCAACCACAAGGATTGTTTTTGCTGCCTGTCCCATTTTTATTATCTCAGGAAGAATATGGATAGTATTTTCCGCAACATTAACAAGCTTTTTCAGTGATTAAGTATACCCCAATTTTCATCTTAATGTCAAGGTAGAGGTATTGATTCCAAGCATAAATTTTATATCCCAGTGTTATTGCGAAGAACGGAGTAACAAATAAAGTTTGGTTCTTCCGGGTTCAGTGTGGTAAAGATAAGAGACTTCTTTATACTGTCATTCCTGCGAAAGCAGGAATGACAAGCTGAGAAAATTTTCAAATTATTACCATACTCAAACCGGAAGAGCCAAAGTTTTCACAGACATAAATTTTATGCTTGGGTACTGATTCAACCTGTCCCAAACAGTTTTTCTTGACTTGGAGATTCATTTATGTTATTTATAGTAATCGTTAAAAAATGAGGTTCTTCCGGGTTCAGTGTGGTAAAGATAAGAGACTTCTTCATGCTGTCATTCCTGCTTTCGCAGGAATGACAAGCTGAGAAAATTTTCAAATTATTACCACACTGAACCCGGAAGAACCAAAAATGAAAAATGTGTTTAGAAAATATCTTTATAATATACCTTTATAATGATGGTAAATTACAAAATTTGTCATTTCTGCAAAAGCAGGAATGACAACTAAATTATATCCATTTTTTAACGATTACTTATAAACAGTTTTTTTTTGAATAAAATATTATGCCTTTGCAATTATATTTTTTAATGGAGGAGTTAAATGGGCGATCTTTGTATACAGGATGGACAAAAAATCTTATTTATAGGTGACAGTATAACGGATTGTGGACGAAGGGGTGAAGCTGCACCTCTTGGTAATGGATATGTCAGGTTGTTTGCTGAACTTGTAATGGCCTATTATCCTGATAGAGATATTAATTATATTAATACTGGTATTGGTGGCAACAGGATTACTGATTTAAAAGGAAGATGGCATGAGGATGCTCTGGATCATAAACCTGATTGGCTATCTATTAAGATTGGGATAAATGACCTTCATTCTCATCTTCGGGGTGACCCCAACGGTGTTACTCCTGAGATTTACGCGGAAATATACGAAGAGCTTTTGGATAAGACAAAAAAGAAAATCGATTGTCCAATAATACTAATCGAGCCTTTTTATATGAGCAGGGACACCTCGGGGCAGACATTCCAAAGTCAGGTTCTGGATATACTACCTGAATACCTGAAAACAGTTCATAAAATGCACCAAAAATACAAAACCAGGTTGGTTAGAACACACGATATGTTCCAGGAGCAATTACTATACAGGGATCCCAGTACATTTTGCCAGGAACCAGTTCATCCCAATATGACAGGTCATCTTCTTATAGCTGTTGAAGTTCTTAAAACCCTTTCGGCTTAATCTCTCGATAGTAAATAGTTTTATACACTGGCTGATTTCTCATTCAGGAGGATCAGCCTTTATTTTTTGGAATATTTTGACTTAATTTTACGACTAGGTAATTGGAAAACAAATATAGTAATTACTAATACCGGGGGAGGCACTAATTGAATGGACGCAAATATTCATAATGATGCTGAGTTGGTGATGCGGGTTTGGCAAGGTAATACCGAGGCCTTTGATATGCTATTTAAAAAATATCAAAGGAATTTGCATTACCTGGTCAGAGGTTGGGTTTCAAACCTGCAGGATGCCGAGGACTGCTGTCAGGAAGCTTTGATAAAGGTCTATGCTGCAATGCGTGACAGAAAAGAACCAAGGCAGCCTGAAAACTTCTGGCCCTATTTAAAAACAATTGCTTATAATACGTCTATGGATTTACATAGATCACATGGTAAGTTTCCCATTATTCTGGAACTTACAGAGAAACTTAAAATAGCAGACAATTCCAATCCCATAGATGAAACAGAAATGCAGGAAATAGTCGAAAATATGATTGATAAGCTTCCCAAAAAAGAAGCTTTGGTTATAAGGATGTATTATCTGGAGGGTAAAGGTGTGGACGAAATATCCGAAATTCTAAATTTCGGTCAACCATGGGTCAGCAAACGGAAAAAACGCGGCGAAAAACTCCTGAAGAAATTATTTAAAAACAGCGAGATAGGGGGTGAATAGTATGACCGGTAAGGATTGTAATATAATTCTGGATGGTTTGATAGTAAATGAAGATGGAGAATTGATTCTGGACGAAAATTTCAGGGAACATCTGAACCAGTGCCAAAATTGTCGAAAGGTATATGAAAATATCCAGAAGGCAAAGAGTGAGGAAGTGCCGGATTTCGTATCCCCAGTTATGCAAAGGATTAGAGACATAGAATCAATAAAGGAATCATCCAGCGTAATTGATAAATTAAGGGAAATATTTGAATCATTCAAATTTATGAATATGCGTCTTTTAATACCTGTAACGGTGGTGGCTGTGGCCCTGGTGATAAGTCTTGGCATTTATTTTGTCCCTGGAAATAATCAGAGTAATGGAATAGATGAAATATCCAGCTTCGCTGATCTTGATCTTTCCATGAGGGATATAGAAGAATCTCTGCTATCATTTGATAAGGTAAATAAGGGTCTGTCTAATAGCTACAAGATACACTTTGAATCAGAATGAGGTGAAATAAAAATGAAATTCCAAAAATCGGTATTATGTGTATTGATGGTTATAGTGGGATTGGTTTCTGGACTTTTTTCCAATGTTAAAGCTGGTGAAACCGAAACCATGATTGAAAACTGGATCAGCCAATCTATGATGGAAATATCAAAAAAAGTAAATGTCCTGGCCAGCGAACAGGGCGATCCATTTTATGTCCCAAGGGTTTTGATGGGGCCTATAGTAACCAGAACTTTGCCACAACAGAAGTTTTACGAAAGTCAGCTTAGCCTTTTGCTTCGGGACGCCATATACTTAAAATTAGCCGCAGGATTGGCACCGGTTGGTAAGCTGGATATAGTTGATCTGGATGTATTGATTAAAGCTCTGGATAAATCGGGTTTAGGAACGGCATCAAAGCTGAATATTTCAGAAATATCCACAGAATACAGTAAAGATTCAAAGCTTAGATATTGTTTAGGGGAAATACTAAGTGAAGTGGATATGCTTATCCTTGGACAAATAACCTTAAAGGATAAACAAGCCCTGACAGCCTTTACGGTTCTCAGAATGAAAGATAACCAGCTTTATATGGATCATACCCCTGTAGCGGTTCAGGCTGTGCCCAAGTCCATACAGGATTTGCCAAATGTGCCGGATATATCAATGAATATAAGCCAGAGTAGTATGGCTAAGATGATAGAATTTGAAATATCAACCGACGGAGATATACAACATTCAGTCAGAAAGTTTGTAAAAGAATTTACTGAAGCATGGAAAACAGGCGATGTAAACAAAGTTATGTCATTTTATGACGATAATGCCAGCGCAGTTACTTTAACCCTGAGCCAGAATTCCAGGATACAACTTACAAATGTCTTGAACAGAAACTCTCTGGAATTAGTAATGGTGGAGTTTTTTGATAGATATAGAGTTACAAATTTTGATTTCAGCAACCCTGAAGTATATGATATAAAACGAAACTCCCGCAACGTGGTCTCTTGCAGTGTAAAATTCTTTGCCGATATAACCCTGGCCGATGGTACAATACAAAAACTCCCCCTGCTTTCCTTTTACATGCAGTTAAGAAAAGAGGACAAGCAGGATTGGAAGATATATTTTCAACGTATTAAAGAAGCATCGAGATACTCTGTAAGTTTTAAGTAGGCATATTCAGAAAGGGGATTTTGATTGAAAGTTCTTTACATGCTAATAATTGTTCTTCTTTTAATTTCGTTTCTTGGCTGTGCAGCGGGTGTTCAAAACCGGGTCGGCGTTGTTGAATATATACCCGGCGAAAAACCTTCGTGGGTTACCAGACTTGATTACAAGGATGATGTTATTGAAGCTGTCGGTTATTCTATGGAAATGCCGCTTCCTGAAGTATCCATGCAGATGGCTGAAGAGATGGCCCTGGGGGAGATGGCTTCTATAATGGCTTCTACGGTTATGAGTTCCATAAGAACAGCAGTCTCCGCAAACAGAAGTCTTGATGAAACTGAATTTACAGTTGTTTTTGACGCTGTAAGGAAGGTTTATTCAGAGGAAACAATGGAAGAGGTAGCCATTGTAGACCACTATATTGATCCCCAAACCGGTTTGACATATGCCCTGGCCCGGGTTAATCGGGATAATGTTTTAAAGGATGCATCGCTAAAAGCAAAGAAGGCTTTGGGAGAAAAAACTTCATTGATAGATCAGATCGTTCTTGATTCCACCATAAAGTCAATTATAAATTCAACAGGAGAAAATCCCATTGAGGCCACTGGATATGCTTCTGTTTCCGGCAAGATGAACAAAAAGAACATGTCCGACAAGCTGTTCCTGGCCATGTCCGAAGCGGATTTAGTAGCCAGATCAGCTTTAGCCCGACAGGTGCGAACCAGCGTGATAAATGACATCAGTCAGTGGATAAACAGCCACAAGAGCAGCTTTGGCGATGAAGAATCAGTAAGGGATTTCTACGACAGGATCGTGGAATCATTTTCAGATGTGGAGCTAGAAGGTTCAAGAATAGTGGAGAGATATTTCTCAAAAGACACAAAAACAGCCTATTCCAGGGCCGTTATTGATCGGGCCTGGACAGCCAGGGATTTTATCAACGCCGCTGTCGAGGTGATGAAAGAAACCAACAAACAGCAGATTGAAGATGATATTAACAGGGTTATAATGAATAACCTGGATGTATTAATTCAGGGATCAAAGACAAATAAACCCCAATCCCAAAACCCTGACAAGCCATCAGGGGATACATACCACCAAACCCTTAATGGCTGGAAATGGTGGGTTCAGGAACAAAAGGAAGGGGATTATGGGGAATATTTTTATGGAATCGGTAATACTGAAAACGAGGCTTTAAGCCGATTATCCAGATATACAAAAACCAGGATAGAATATAAATCAAGTAGTAAAATCAAAGCAACAAGGGAGGACGTTGAATCGAAATATGAGAGTTATACAAATATTGAAAGCAAAAGAGAATTGTATGGAGTAGAATATAAAAAATATGATAATCTGTATCTGGCTTATATATTAAAGAAACGTATGCAGAATATAGCAGAAGTTCTGGATCAATTTATTCTGGCGGAATCTGCTTTTATGGAGGATGATATTTCAGCATGTATTGATTACTGCCTGTCATGTGCCGAGAAGATAAGCCAAATAGAGGCTGATGGTTTTAGTATGAGTCTTAAAGCTGATCTGGAAGCGAATTTCCGGGAAGCTATGGAGAATATACAGATAAAACCTAAACATAAAAACGCTCAGGATTTCGGCCTTCAATTACATTCAACAAATGGTAAAAATCTGAAAAATGAAAAAATAATCTACATATTTTACGATAATAATGGTTTGGAGATAAGCAGGAAATACAATCATACCGATACTGGCGGTAATTCAAGTATTATATGGTCAGATAAGAATCATGCAGACAGACTTGAAGCCATACCAGAATTTGTATTTGATATAGAAAATTCATGGCTTGAGTATGACACCACGAAATTTTACCGGAACTGGGATTTAAAGGTAAAACAGGATTCTGAAAGTCTGACTGATTTAATAAACTACATACCAAACCTTAATACCGGCGACCTGGAAGTAGAGGTATGGACAGATAAATATGTTTACTATGAAGGTGAAGAAATAAAGATTTTTTTCAGGGCTAACAGGGATTGCTACCTTATATTATGCAATATCAATTCAGAAGGACACGTTGCCCGGATTTTTCCCAACATATATCACAGTAGTAACCTGGTAAAAGGCGGCAGGACATACATCATACCCGATGAAAACTCTGGTCATGATTTTGAGTTTTTCATTGAACCACCCCTTGGTATGGACAGGGTTTATGCTTTTGCTGTAGAGCGTTTATTTAGTGATCATGAGCAGGAAGATTTAATTCGCAATTTTTTTGACAAATTGAATATAAACATATCAGGGGTAACGACAAAAGGCCTTACAGAGGAGTTAAAGTTAATGCCTAAATCCATCGGCTTAAGACCAATCAGCTTAAAATTTGCCCATAGCTGGTGTTTGTTTACCTCCAAACCCAGGGATGATGAATTAATTCAATAATCCTTGACTCACAGCATCCCATAGTTTAAAATACAGTAGAATTCCATAGACACGGGTGAATAATTTATCCGTGTCTATCTTTATCTAACGCTAAAATAAACTCAATCGGAGGAGGAAAATTTAGTTATGGATAGGGTGAAGAATATCTCTGTCCCGTGTGCGGTATTTTTCCTGAGCTTTGTATGTATTGCTGCCTTTTCGGGATGCCAAACTTTACCATCAGCCAAGGCCTCACCATCTGTTGAAAAACAGGATTCCAATATATTCCTGGAAAGAATCCGGACATTGAATTTTGCCTCTCATGCCACAGGTTCAGTGTTCGCTGATATAAACAATGATGGGATACTTGATCTCGTCGTCTCAGGTTCTGAAGATAGCCGCGGAAGAAAAAACAGTTTGACTATGGTTAAAGGCCCTGATCTCCTTGGTAACCAGATTCAACATGAATATTCAAAGGATGCTATAAATACAATACCGGCTGTTGCCGATCGTAATAAAAATGATGATATAGAGATATATTATGCAAATGATATAGGAGAAATCAGGGGAGTTAGGGCAGACTTATATAGCTGGCCTGTTCATACTGTTAATCCAAATTGTAAAATACATTCCTCACATACCATAGCTGATTTTACAGAAGATGGTTATCCTGAACTTACTTTGGGCACAAATAACGGTCAGCTTCTTGTTTACGATCTGTATAGTAAAAAGTTATTGTGGGTTGAAACTGTTGGCGGATCAATAAACACATCCCCGGCCATAGGAGATGTTGACAAAGATAATGATATAGATATAGTTGTTGGAAATGAGGATGGCAAGGTCTATGCCTTCGAAGGTAGCAACAGGTCTGTTTTGTGGACATTTAACACCCGGGCGGAAATCCGTTCCGATGTGGCCATTGGTGATATAGACAGCGACAACCAGCAGGAAATAGTTGTTGGAAACAATAACGGTTACATGTTCTGTATAGATGGCATAACCGGAAAGGAAGAATGGAGCGCACATAAATATTCAGGTTTTGGTAAAGAGATAATTTCACCAATAACCCTGGCTGATGTTGACAATGATGGACTTACAGAGATACTCGCAGGAACTCAAGCTGGGCGGCTTCTTATCTATTCTTCCCATGGTGAACTTATGTTGGATAAAGATCTGGGGGGAAGAATCCCCGGTTCTATCCTTGTAGCCGACGTAAACAGCGATGGCATCATGGAAATCCTGGCCGTATCGGTTCAGGAAGGTAAATCCATGATTTATATACTGAATGGAAAAGCGGGTAAAATAGGTCAAATCCTGTATCAATGGCCCCTGGTGGGAGAAATAAAATCCCATCCGGCTTTGGCAGATGTGGATAAAGACTGCAGGATGGAACTCAGCATCGGTCCTCATATACTCAGATTCAAAGGCGGCGGGGAAATCCGATGGGGTCAGTTTGGCGGCGATGCATTTAACACCAGCTTTCTGGATAATGCCTTGAAATACGGTGTTGATCCTGTCGAATACGTCAAAAATCCCGATTCAGTTGCCTATGTTCCTGTAAAGAAGCTGGAAAAAATCTGGAAAAAGGACAATGTTCTGGCCGGTTCGGTAAACTTCGCCGATGTAGACAACGACTCGAATCTGGATATTAT
>WJIO01000284.1 GCA_014730235.1 Candidatus Poribacteria bacterium | reverse complement strand
TGCCTTTGCCTCAAAACCCTGTGCCACGGGCTCTTATTATGGATTCTACTGTCTGTATGCCTATCTCAAGCATCACACAACGAACCTGAGTTTCTATGTCGTCAAAGTTTTTTCGCTTTTCACAATTTTGAATCGCACTCAGTTTACACAAAAGGGTTGACAGACTCGATTTAAGATTTGAGATCAGAAAGAACAGGCTCTGTCCTGGTTTCCTGGGGTTCTAATCGAATACGGAAACCCAGACCGGAAATGATACTTAGCCAATTATCCAGACGCGGCTCATGTTTACTGGCAAGTATATCATAGAGATGTGGACGACTTATGGTTGTCCTTTTGGCAAGCTGACCGATGCCTCCCTGGGCTTCAGCGACATCTCTCATGGCCAGTAGTAAAGCCTGTGTTTCCCCTTCTCTTTCGTAGGATTCGACGGCAGCTTCAAGATATGCCTGAGCCATTTCCGGGTCTTTCAGCCTTTTCAGAAGCCTGTCCCTGTAGCTGGATGTATGTTTTAAGACCGATTCTTTATTCATCAGTTCGTTCCTTTAATTCCTGCCAGTATTCCCTGGCTCTTTTTATATCTCTGTTCTGTGAACTTTTAGTGCCGCCACAGAGGAGGATAACAATTACGCCATCAAGATCGCCAAAATATATTCTGTAACCCGGGCCATAGTGAACTCTCAGTTCATATAAACCTTTGTCCAGATGCTTACAGTCGCCAGGGTTACCCAGGCGAATCCGGTTAAGCCTCTCAAGCACTAAAGCCTGAGTTTTCTTATCCTTAAGGGAGTCAAGCCAGTCTTCAAAAGGCTCTCGTCCTTCTGGAGTTACATAATTGCGTATGATTCTGGGTTTAATCTCCATATATCAATTGTAAGATATTTCTTACAAAAAGTCAAGGCGGTGATTTAGATAGTAATTGACAACACGAGCAATTATGTCTCGCTAAAATGATCCTGGACAGGGTTTCAAGAGAAAAAAATGTAAATAATATTGACTTTCGTGACCTTAGGGATACAAGTAAAGATACACGGCCTACGGTCAACGTTGAGTCATACATAGAGAATAAGCAAGATGGATGGAACAGATGGAAATACCAGCTTTCCGTACCCAAGGAGTTCCTTGGATACGATTACATATATTGATACAAACGGAGAGTATGATGCAGCTTTTCTTAGGCATTTTGACTCTTTGTTTAATTTCTTGTTCTGCTATTGCTGACTGGAATTTGCTGAATGCCAAACCACAACCGTTTAGCTCTCCTGAAGGTAAGAATTATGTTATAGCTATAGGAACTAATGATAATCTAGAAATTGTTGAAGCGTCTGATATCGAGAAGGCACTGACAGAAGGTAAAGCGATTAGGCTTTTGAATGTAAAGGTAGAAGGAAACATCAGATTTGTCGGTTCTATTGTCAAGAATTCTATTCATATTATAAATTCCTCATTTAACGGAGAGGGTGACTTCCGTGGCAGCACCTTTGATAGAGGTGCTTCTTTGGACTTCCAAAGGGATACCTTCAACCAAGACGCTGACTTCCGTGGTTGTACCTTTAAAGGGAACACTTTTTTTTCATCCGCTATCTTTAAAGGTGGTGCTTTCTTTGGAGGCAGCACCTTCACCAGAACTGCTAATTTCTCCGGATGTTACTTCAACAAAGACGTTTATTTCACTTCCAGTACCTTCTCTGAAGGTGCTATTTTTTCTTTAAGTACATTTAACAGAGATACTTACTTTAATGTTAAGATTTTTAAAGGCATAATACATTTTGATCGTGTCAGTGGCTTTTACAAAATGTGGATATATTGGGATAATAGCCAATATGGCATAAAAAGACACTTGCATTATGATGAAACTTTTTATATAGCATTAATCAAAAATTATAGGGATATGGGCTGGCTGGATCAGGCTGATGATGCTTATTACACCTATCGAAAAGAAAAGAGAATAAGGCGCTATAATAGTTGGGCAAGGGTAGCAGAACAAATATTCCTGGAAGAAACTTTTGGCTATGGTGTCAAACCCTTAATATTCCTATGTTTCTTTTCATTTTTGTGGATTGCTCCTGGCTTATATTATTCCATATTCCTAAGGTGCAGAATAAGATACAGGAACTGGTTCAGTTCCTTAATACATGATAAATTGAGAAGGATACCTTATGGTTTATTATACAGTCTGGATACATTAACTCCTGGAATAGAATTTGACTCTTTACTATCCCTCAAAAAAGCATATACAATCTGGACAGGGAATCAGGATGGATAATTTGGGGACACCGTATTCAAAAATTTCTGGGATGGTATCTACTGGTATTATTCCTGATTATGTTTGGCAAGATATGGATAAGATAGGCTTTCAATGTCTGTAAACTATCAATTGCGGACTCTGAAAAAATCTATCCGACCCGGGTATCACACCAATTATTTAACTATATACGGTAAGTAAAATAGTTAAATAAAATGCTCCTTTTATCGAACTCTGAAATGACTTATGGTTGGTAATAATATTAAGATAAAAGAATCTTAAATTCCGCTTAGAACATAAAATCAGTATTCATGATCAAAAGAGCTACAATGTTCTGCAACTTCAGGATATGGAGGAAAGGATATACCCCTACTAGACCTCACAGGAGATCCATAGAGAGACATTAGCGCACCGCCTTAGGTTGGTAATCCTCTTATATGGCCTCTCAGGGTGATAATTATCACCAAGTTATAGCTTATGTCTAAATATCCCGCCGAAATGAGCTTTGGATCATATATTCATAAAAATAAGCCTTGACTATAGATTTACTCTTTAGTAAAATAGCTCTACTTAAATTTTTTTAAGTATTACTCAAATACTTTTAAGTGATACTATAGGAGGTTACCCAAATTGGTTTATACAATATCAGACCTCGCAGTAGAAACTGGTATATCTTACCATACAGTATATTACTACATCAAAGAGGGATTAATAAGAGAATCAAATATCGTAGGAAGTCGGCAAAGAGTTTTTGATGATCATGACTTAGAAAGATTAAAACAAATTGTAGCATTAAGAAAGAAAGGTCAGGCTATAAAATATATTAAAGAATTACTTAATAAGGAGGATGCAAATGGGGAAACAAAACATCTATGAACTAGTAGATTTAAAAGAAGATCCTTTTCGCATCAGTCCTGACCCAAGATTCTTCTACCATACAAAAGATCATGATGATGCACTACAGCGTTTGCATCTTTCTATTGAAAAAAAAGTGGACTAAATGTAATCTATGGTGACTATGGTACAGGTAAAAGTACTATGGTGGAGATTCTCCAAAAAGAATATGCCAATAGGGATGACTTTTTAGTAGCTAAACTGTCAACTGCAAAGGCTAAAAGTGAGTATCAATTTTATCAGCTTATACTTAATTCTTTTAATGTAAAGAATATTTCAAGATCTACATTAGCGTCAAGAACAGCTCTAGAAACTTGTGCTTTTGAACAAAATATAGGAAAAGGTAGAACATTAATACTGATAATAGATGAAGGTGAAGCACTAACTCCAACAAATATAGATATTCTCAGAACTCTCTTAAATTTTGAGACACCTGAACAGAAATTTCTACAGATCATAATATTCGGACAAATGGAGCTTTTACCAAAAATTAGAAGAAGAAAAAACTTTGTTGATAGAATTAGTTTATCATATGTTCTTAATGCACTAAATCTTAATGAAATGCAAAAGATGATAGAATTTAGGTTAGAAGTCGCAGGATGGAATGGCAATAAGTTATTTATAGAGAACTCATATAATACTATCCATGATTATACAAAGGGTTTCCCCCGGCATGTTGTGCGTCTATGTGGTACATGCTTGGAAACATGTATAATGAATGGTATATTTGTCGTGACAGATGACATAGTTAAGACCCATGGGGAGATGGAGAAAAAACTCTATGGAAAGCGCAAAGTTAAAAGAATATAAAGATTCTACAGGTATAGCACTTCTTAATGCTTATAACAGCGGTAAATTAACCGCTGATGAATATAAACTGATACAACGCTTTAAAAGCGAAGATTGGAAAAGTATCGATGAATTTATCATATCAATATCCAGAAGAGACAGTACATCAAATGTAGAGTCTACAAATAATGACGAGTATACATCTAATGTAGAGTCATTAAAGCAAAAAGACAGCAAAATCGATAACAAAGAGGGCACATCAAATGTAGATTTAACAAAAAATGTATACCCATTTCAGACTAAAAGAATAGCTATAAAAACAAAAAAATACAGTGATACATTAAAAAATTCCCAGAAAACATTAGCAGTTAATATCAAATGCAACTTCACTAAATGGGATAATGATGTAAGTGATTATCTTAATCCTATGCAGACGCCAATAGAACAAAGTATTTACAACAGGCTTTATAGATTATCCATCGGATGGGGTAGAAAACAAACAAGAATAACATCTAAGGCGTTACTAACATCTTGTAACATAAAAGATAGAAGAACTTTAAATACAGCAGTTGATAACCTAGTAACACAAGGTCATATTAGAATAATTAACAGAAATAACAAAGGTACTTTATACGAAGTCTTTCTTCCCCAAGAGATTTTAGAAAAAGATAGTAAGACAAAAATAGAAGTAAAGCAATTACCTCAAAAGGAGTATACAAATAATGTAGAGTCTACAAAAAACGTGGAGTCTACAAAAAACGTGGAGTCTACAAAAATTCCACCCATTAAAGATAATAAAGACAATTTAAAAGACACTCTCTCAAGAAGACCTGATACAAGAATTTTATAATAAAATAGGCCAATCAAAAATTACCAAGCAGCAGAGGGAGAGAGCGAATTCCTGTATAGAAGAACTGAAGGAAGATGGCTTCAACCTGGAGGACATTCATCATGCCATTGACTACACCATCAAGAACTTCGGGGAGAAGCCCTATGACTTCTCCAGCATTTGCAGTATGATAGGCAAAGCAGTGGCGGAAAGGGATAAATCTAACGCCATTAAGAACAGACAGCTTCAGGCAAGGAGGGAAGAAGAAGAACAGAAGGCTGAAGAAGAGCGGGAATTACAGAGACTGAATGCAATAAGAAAATCGTTATCGGAAGATGAACAGGTTGAGCTCAGGGAACGGGCCAGACAAGAAATACGCGATTCCGGAGAATACAAAAGTGAACTCGTAACAGAACCACTGATCACAGCCAGAGAGAATGAAATTCTGAAGAGAGAGAATTTATGAGGTAAGTCATATGTCAATCAATCCATAAGGTAAGGCGTCAAGGTTGAGGAACAGCAATATGAATTCCTCGAAGACAGGGCAAAGGAGCTTGGATTTTCGTCCAAGGCAGACATAGATTCTGGGGAAAGAGTTTAGATCATCAAGTAAGGAAGGTGATGTATATAATGCCAGAATTAGTAGAACATGAGATTATTATCAAAGTTGCAGATCGTCAATTTGAGCTTCTTGAAAATAGAGCCAAGGAGCTTGGTATATCCAAGGAAGAGCTTATCAAGCGTTACGTTACAGAAGCCATTGGTGATGAGCAACAGGTATCACAGGAGCAACGTCTAATCCGATTAATAAATATTAAGGGAAAGTATTCTTCAGCTCTTACAAGTAGTGATGAATATGTCCAACGTAAGCAGGAAGAAATTCAAATGGAGAGATAAAATTGAATTATGTTCTGGATGCCTGTGCTATTATTGCATTCTTGAGAGATGAAAAGGGTGCCGATGTTGTAATGTCACTTCTCTTAAAAGAGAATTGTATGGCTCATGCCATCAATTTATGTGAAGTCTATTATGATTGCCTTTTACGTGGGGATAATGAATCTACTGCCAATGAACTTATTGCCGACCTGAAGTCTCTTGATCTCATTTTCAGGGAAGATATGGATGAACAATTCTGGAAAATGGTTGCATTGTATAAAGCCAGAATTAGAAAATCATCCCTGAATGTTCCGTTAGCAGATTGTTTCGTTCTGTCACTTGCTGAACGCGAAAAAGCCACAATAGTGACATCGGATCATCATGAGTTTGATCTTATTCTAAAAAATGGATTTTGTCCTGGCACGGTAAATTTCATAAGATAAATACCATTTTTAATACAAAGGCATTTATTGAATCAATATTATTCTGGTCCAGGAAATTGGAGATGCAAGCGAGACAAATACTTCCCATATCTGGTAAGGATATAAAAAACAAGAATTCATAAAGAGATTATCAAGAAGAAGAATAATATCAATTCCACCAGTGGGACTTCCCCGGAATATCACCATACGCACCTGTGCCTATATAAGAATCCATAGACACGCGCTCCGAGATCAGGGCGGCTAATATGGCAACTGTAGCAGAAGATACATTACAGGATATTATTGACTGCATAGTCAGTGCAGCCGACCCAGAACGCATTATCCAGAACGCATTATAATGTTCGGCTCTGCTGTCAGAGGCGATGTGGATCTAGGGGTAGCAGAACTGTAGCTGCGATATGATGCCATAGGGTGTTCAGCGGCAGGGGATCTGCAAAGGCACGATACAACAAAGCATAGCACAACGGTTGTGGGAATCGAAAAACAGCATCTGGAGGAAAGAGAAATGCCAAACATTCAGCGCGGCTTCAAGTTGCCGCCAGACGTTTCTTTTCGAAAAGAACGCCTGTCCGGCATACACAATTGGGCGAACTGGGACGCATTGTCCTTCAAGGGCGTCCCGATGGTCGGACTCATGTGACTTGTGAAGTCGTCGGTGACGCGGATGATCCCATGACTGAAAAACGGGCGGCCATATTCAAGCCGTTAGGCATTGAACTGACGCGTCAGCTTGATATGGCCACTGGCGGCACAGGCGAGGGAGAATTGGTTCCCCTGACCCCGGGTACTTCACTCAGTGCTTTCTTAGCCAAAACCAAAGAGAACTTATCGTCAGCTCTCTTCCGCTTATGTATGATAGAAGGAATTCTCTGCACAGCAGAGGAGATTTTGGAGGAAACCCGGAGTGTTCTTTTGGAAAAAGAGCATATCAGGAGTAAGTATAGCTATCTTGACCATGAGTTTGAGCGTTTTATTGAGTTAATCAGGGAAAAGAGCAATGTAGCGGAACAAATGCCGGATATTAAGGTTATTGAACGGGATCCGAGTGATAACATGATTATTGCTTGTGCTGTGGCTTGTCAGGCAAGCTATATTGTGAGTCGCGACCTGGATTTACTGGATTTTAGGGAATATAAAGGCATAAAAATATTGAAGCCAGAAGAATTTATACAT
>WJIO01000028.1 GCA_014730235.1 Candidatus Poribacteria bacterium | reverse complement strand
TGTAATAAGAGCAAAGGCTGTAAGAATTGGTTATAAAGAAAGTAAGGAAAGTAAAGCTGAATTTGAGGTGATATAAATGAAGATAACAAAGGTAGATATTGTCTATAATAAAAAACCTATACCACTTCCTGAACCCTGGCAGGCTGCATGGAGTGCGCCAGACGGTAAACCTGTTACAAGTATGGGTTTTTCCCTATACAGAATGGAAACAGATGAAGGTATAGTTGGTTATGGGCCCAATACCGGCGCAAATCCTAATCTGGCAGTGGGATTTGATCCCCACCAGGTAGGCTATTTCTGGAATAAACACATGAGCGGCAGGAGATCGGGATTATCAGGAAAAGGAGCCGCTGGTCTGGAAATCGCTATGTGGGATATTATTGGCAAAGCAGCAAAACAGCCTGTATCGAAGCTTTTGGGTGCAAGGACAGATAAACTGCTTGTCTATGCCGCCACAAGCAGACTTCTGGAAAAAAAACACCAGGTCAGACAGGCCCTGGAACTGGAAGATGAAGGCTTTAAAGCCATAAAGCTGAGGTTGCATCGCCCTGATCCCTGGGATGATCTGGATGTTGTAGAAGCTGTAGTGGATGAAGTGGATGATGATATGATGATATTGGTGGATGCCAACCAGAACAACCCGTCAGATGAATACCAATTCTGGTCAAGGCAAACAGCTTTAAGGATAGCCTCAGAATTGGATGATCTGGGTGTATATTACCTGGAGGAACCACTGCCAAGAATAGATATAGAAGGCCTTACAGATATAGCTGATACTGTTGATATGTTTGTTGCCGGGGGTGAACATTCACCCACTGTATACGACTTTAGGGAGCATATTATTGAGGGTGCTTATGATATAATCCAGCCTGACGTGGCTATGACTGGAAACATTGGTATAATTGGTATAAAAAAAGCCGCAGACATGGCAGATCTATATACTCGGCTTGTTGTTCCCCATGTATTATCCGGTGGTAATTGTGGTATAGCCCTGCCAGCCACACTTCAAGCAATGGCCACAGTGGATAACTGTCCGTTGGTGGAATATCCCTATGATCCCCCTATACTGGAACCAAAGACAAACCAGAGTTTTGTGAAAGAGCCAGTTTTAATTGATGAAGATGGTTATGTCAAAGTTCCGGAACTACCGGGCTTGGGTGTGGAAATAGAAGAGGATAAAATTACCATTAAGTGATCAGGAGAATAGCATGATATTTGAAAATGTTGAGCTTCACAATATTGCCGAGGTACAGCCTGTAGAGGGTAAGAACGGGGTACGTCTCCAGAGAGTTCCGGAATCAGTTCGGGTCAATCTGAATGAAGGCGCACAGATGAGAGTGCTTCAGCCTGATAACGGGGAGATACGTTTTGTCTCCAATGGTTCACCTGTAAAGGTTGTCCTGTCTTCAACAGGTGAAACGGATGTTACCCTGTTCTACGGTGATTTTGATGGTCGTCAGCGTTTTGTTGTTGGTGGTGAACCTATTATAATTCAGGTAGGGCCTGGTAATCCACGTATGAAGGAAATTCATCCCGATTACAAAGCTCATTTAAATTTTTCATGGGATGTTTGTCGTCTCATCCTGGGAGGTAGGCGTAGGGAACCCTTAATACTTCACAGCATAGAGGGTGAATCTATCCGCCCACCAGAACCGGGTGAAGTTCCTGAATTAAGGCAGCTTGCATATGGCACTTCCATTACTCATGGCTTTGATGCAGAAGGCCCACATCTCAACTATGCAGCCCAAACCGCATGGCATCTTGGTGCAGATTTAATTAATCTAGGTCTTGGAGGTAGTGCCCATTGCGAATTCCAGCTTGCTGACTATATCGCGGAGCGAGGGGATTGGGATATTGCAACCCTGGCCCTTTCGGTGAATATGCAGCATTTCAAGATGGATGAATTCTATAAGAGGGTTTCTTATATGGTCAACACCGTATCAGGTAAAAACCCGGATAAGCTGGTGGCATGTATTACTCTGTATCCATATTTCCGGGACTTCGGCATTGATTCCACAGGGCCGGAGTTTGGCGGAACAGCGGAAGAATTCCGACAGGCTTTAAGGGATGCCGTTTCAGCCTGCCCTAACGATAATGTGTATCTTATAGAGGGAACAGATATTCTGAAGGATATAAGAGGTTTAACATTTGACCTGATCCATCCCAGCGATAATGGTATGATACAAATGGGAAGGAATCTGGCAGAAAAGCTTAAGGAGATACAGAAAGAGTTTTAATATCATATCCAAAGGTGCTGGTATACCAGCACCTTTGGATAATAAAATTGGTTCTTCCGGGTTCAGTTTCTTATCTTTACCAAACTGAACCCGGAAGAACCATAAAATTTAACCTATCTGCCAAGTAAAGCTATTGACCATTTCCAGCTTGCCGCTGTCGGCAGAACGGACTCCGGCATCAAGAATAGCCATTACCTCCAGGTTAAACATCATCTCTATAGTATGATGTACCGGTTCACCGGTCTCCAGGTGATGGACAAGCTCTTCTGAAATTTTTGTTCGTCCTTCAGGAAGGGGATCAGGTTCATAAATGGTAGAATCACCGTGACCCCGCTCCACCCGTATCACTGGTTTACCGTCTTTGCTGTCAGCCACCATTGTTCCTGTTATACCATATACTATAGGACCTGTGGGAACACCATGACTCCACGTAGTCCATGAACCCTCGAATAATCCCATTGCACCGGGGAAACGAACTATCATGGCCCCATTATCGTCAGCATCACCCCAATGGCTGTCCAGATTTCCCCGCATACCTACAGCAGCTAAGGCCTGTTCACCTACATACCATCGGGCCAGCATTGAACCATAGCAGCAGTAATCCAGCATGGCTCCTCCGCCGGTGGCCTTCTGATGCCACCATGTAACCCCTCGTTCTGTTCCTGTCATAGGAGCCGCTTTTTCGCTCACACCTGCATGTCCCGCTCCGGGACCTAACGGACCTGTATGGCCTCCCCGCCATTTGACTTCCAGCACGCGACCAATAACACCCTCTTCGATCAGTTCTTTGACTTTACGGGATGAAGGTGACCACGTTGCAGGCCAGTTGATTACCATAGTATTCCCGGCGGCTTGACATGCTCTTACCATTCTTAAGGCATGGGCTAAAGACATGGCCATAGGCTTTTCAACGCATACGTTTACCCCTTTGGCGGCGCAGGCTTCTACCACATCAGGGTGTTTGGCGTTTTCAGAACAGCAGATGACTATATCCAGTTCCTCTTTTGCCAGCATTTCATGATAATCATCATAAGACCTGGGAACTCCAAGATTTTCCAGGGCATTTTTCAGGTTCCATTCCCTTGTATATGTAGCCATCCTTAATTCAGGCTTATCAGGAACTGTATCTGCACAGGCCACCATTTCAGCTTGAGGATGTTCTGCAAACAATGCGGCTACATTGTTTATATGCATGTGGGCAAAACCAATTATTCCTACGCGGTATTTTTTATTCAAAATTAACCTCCTGAGTATTTTTATGAAGTCAAATATTTCGGAAATCTCAGCCGCTCTGAGAATTCATCTTTAACTAAATATTACTTCTTTAGTAATTGTTAAAAAATGAAAAATGTGTTTAGAAAATACCTTTATAATGATGGTAAATCACAAAATTTGTCATTCCTGCGAAAGCAGGAATCCAGAAAAAATACTATCCTGGGAGACTGGATTCCTGCTTTCGCAGGAATGACAACTAAATTACATCCATTTTTTAACGATTACCTTTATGAAATCTTACAATCAGAAGTTTCATTAATATGATTATTCACCATTCTAAATTATAAGTTCTTGTAATACTCCAACCACTTTTTCAGACCGGTTTCTATAGGTTCTATATCAGATATTTCATATTCCAGGGCAAAATCACCTTCATAACCCACTTTATTCAGGCTTTCTACCACCCATTTTATATCAATTATACCTTCACCTAATTTAGCTCTCTGGAATTTACCTTCTCTGGGAATTCCGTCCTTGATATGGACATGTGTTACATACTGGCTGAAATATGTAAAAGCCTCTTTATAATCCACACCACTGTGCATTAAATTACAGGGTTCATAAAGCACACCAAAGAATTTTGAGCCAACTTTTTTCGAAAGTTCCGCGCACGCCTCTGGATTTCCGGAAATGCCGCCGCCGTGATTTTCAAAACCCATGTAAACATCTTTTTCTTCGGCGTATTCAGCACATTCTTTGAAATGTGGTACAATCGTATCTATTACTT
>WJIO01000283.1 GCA_014730235.1 Candidatus Poribacteria bacterium | reverse complement strand
CTCTGGAAATTGGTTATAAACAAATGGAAAAAGTTAGAGAGATAGCAATAAAAACTGATAAATATACCGATTACTGCTTCGTTAATGATTACTCAGGCATACCCAGGATATTTCACTGCATGCGCAAAAAAAATAGGTTCTTCCGGGTTCAGTGTGGTAATAATTGAAAATGCTCTCAGCTTGTCATTCCTGCGAAAGCAGGAATGACAGCATAAAGAAGTTTCTTATCTTTATACCACACTGAACCCGGAAAAGCCAAAAAATATAGGAAATAATAATGGATAAATTTATAATTAACGGAGGCAAAAGGCTGGAAGGTGAAATTACCATAAGCGGATCAAAAAACGCCGCCCTTCCCCTTGTTATAGCTTCAATACTCAGCGATGAAATCAGCGTTATTAAAAACGTTCCAAACCTGGCCGATATTAGGTCAATGATATTAATTCTTGAGGTGCTGGGAACAGATGCTAGATTAGAAGGATCAACGCTAAACATAGATCCCATTAAATGCGATAAATATGAAGCACCTTATGATCTTGTGCGAAAAATGAGGGCTTCGGTGTATGCCCTGGGAGCGCTTTTAGGACGATGTGGTAAGGCCAGAGTTTCATTTCCGGGAGGATGCGTTATCGGCCCGCGACCTATTGACCTGCATCTCATGGGATTGGAAAAGCTAGGAGCGAAGATTGAAATCGAGCATGGTTACATAATAGCCAGCGCGGATAAGCTGGTTGGAGCGGATATGCTGCTGCGAGGCCCAAATGGGCCCAGCGTAGGGGCAACTGTCAATGTGATGATGGCAGCCGTTAAGGCCGAGGGTGTAACAACCATCAGGGAAGCCTCATGCGAGCCGCAGATTATTGAGCTTGCCGGTTTTCTTAAGGATATGGGCGCGCAGATCGAGGGTGAAGGAACTCCCTTGATGAAAATTCAAGGGGTAAAAGAGCTTCACGGTGCAAATCACAGCGTTATACCCGACCGAATAGAAGCCGCAACCTACATGATCGCCGCTGTCAGTACAAGGGGTAACGTGCTGATTAAAAAGGCCAAAGCGTCTCTCATGGAATCTGTTATAGATAAACTCAGGGAAATCGGCGCGAATATTGCAGAAGGAAGCGACGGGATCAGAATATCCGCTGAAAATCCACTCAAGCCGGTGGATGTGAGAACATCACCCTATCCCGGATTCCCTACAGACGTACAGTCCCAGATAATGGCCCTTATGACAACAGTTGAGGGTATAAGCGTCATAACTGAAACCGTTCATCCTGAGCGTTTCATGCACGTCAGCGAGTTAAACAGAATGGGCGCGGATATTAAAATAGAAGGACAGAGCGCGGTGGTAAAAGGTGTGGACTACCTGAGCGGCGCGCCGGTGATGGCCTCAGAATTACGAGGCGGCGCAGGATTGGTAATTGCCGGATTAGGCGCAGATAATCAGACGGTGATTTCCCGAATATATCATGTCGACCGAGGGTATGAACATATGGAACAGAAACTTGCCGGTGCCGGGGCTGATATAGTCAGGGTTTCGGAATAAGTATTTTTGATAAAATGCAAAACAGGTATTATTAATCTTATTAGATTTTCTTCACTTCCACACTGAACCAGTAATAAACATTAAGATTTTTATGGATGAAAAAAAGTATAAATTAACTAAAAGTATGCTCCCTTTTCTCATGAAGCCCAGAACCCTTCTGGTCTTGACTTTCGTGACCATTCTGGGTGAGGTGATGTGGATGTATCTGGCCCTGCAAAGCAGGAATCACCTGGAGAGTCTTTTGCTTTTTGTTATAGGTATCCTGATGGGTTCTATTGGCGGAAGATGGACTTCACGATTGTGGGACAGGTATTATGTTTTGGCTTTAATGAGAAAAGTCAAGATGATGAAAACATCAATAGGAAAACAGAGCACCATATTTACTGTTACTGCCCTGGGTGTGCCTATGATTGTGAGTTTTGCTCTGGCTTCCCGGAATCCCCTCTTACCTATTTTGCAATCATATATTTTTGGCTTTATTTGTGGCATGAATGTTGCGATATATTCCTGGGCAAAGAGCTTGCCGGAGTAATCCACTTATAACTCAAAACAGGAGACTAACAGATGGCAGACCGGACAGCTCAGATCAAACGAACAACAAAAGAAACGGATATTGATCTGGAAATTAATATTGATGGCGCTGGTAAATCAGAAATAATCACCGGGGTCGGTTTCTTTGATCACATGCTGACCCTCTTTTCCCGACATGGCTTTCTGGATTTGAAGCTAAAAGCACTGGGTGACGTGGAAGTAGATTATCACCATACGGTTGAGGATGTGGGGATATGTCTTGGTGATGCAATACACAAAGCCTGCGGTGATAAAGCCGGAATAAAGAGATTCGGTAATTCAACCATACCCATGGGTGAATCCCTGGCTTCCGTAAACATGGACCTTTGCGATAGGCCTCATCTGGTCTTTAACGTTCCGTTGGAAAAGCAAAAGGTGGGTGACTTCGACGTGGAACTGGTGGAGGAATTCTTCCACGCCTTTGTGAACCATTCAGGGGCAACCATGCACATAAATTTAGCATACGGAGGCAACACCCATCACATTATTGAGGCTGTGTTTAAGGCCTTTGGCAGAGCTCTGGATATGGCCACATCTTATGATGAGCGTATCAAGGGTGTTTTGTCTACAAAAGGAACACTTTAGTTAAATTTAATAACATTGACCGATATTTGCTGTTTGAGGCAACGATATATAATAGGTGCATTATGATAGCTATAATTGACTACGGAATGGGAAACCTCCGCAGTGTTCAGGCTGGTTTCGATTTTATAGAGGTAGAAGCCTTCATTACAGATGATCCAGAGAAAATAAAAGAAGCCGACGGCGTTATCCTTCCGGGAGTAGGGGCTTTTCGTGATGCCATAAGCCGCCTGGAAGATACGGGCCTCGGTGACGCCTTCCGAAAGGCTGTAGAATCCGGCAAACCCTGTCTGGGTATATGCCTGGGTCTGCAACTGCTTTTTTCGGAAAGCGAAGAAGGCGGCATATATCAGGGATTGGATATAATACCGGGTCGTGTAGTGCGGTTTTCAAATCAGTTAAAAGTTCCTCATATGGGATGGAATCAGATTGATCTGAAAAAACCAGACGCGCCTATCTTCAAAGATATTCCTGATGGGTCATATATGTATTTTGTTCATTCCTACTATGTAAAACCCGACGACGATTCGGTGATAGCGGCTACTACAGAATATGGGATTAATTTTACCTCTATAATAGCAAAAGATAATCTTTACGCAACTCAGTTTCACCCAGAAAAAAGCCAGAAGATAGGGCTGAGAATACTCCGCAATTTCGGGGAGCTTGTGAGAGGATAATTTATGCTAATAATACCAGCTATTGATCTGCGAGGTGGTAAATGCGTCAGACTTATTCAGGGTAAGGCCGACGCGGAGACTATTTTTTCAGATGACCCTGTTACTATGGCGAAGAATTGGGAAAGCAAAGGCGCTCAATTTCTTCATGTGGTAGATTTGGACGGTGCATTTGAGGGTAAGCCGAAAAATCTGGAAATCATAAAACAGATAGCTGATGCTATTGAAATCCCAATTGAAATGGGTGGAGGTATCAGAGATCAAAAGACCATTGAGACGGTTTTTAAAGCCGGGGTATACAGGGTTATACTTGGCACTTCTGCCTTGAAGGATCCCGCTTTTGCCGGAGCAATGTGCGAGAAATACGGCGGTAGAATAGCTGTGGGTATTGACGCCAGAGATGGTCTGGTGGCTATTCACGGCTGGACAGAATTAGAAAAGAAAAAAGCAATAGAATTTGCTACAGAAATGGAGAAAGCTGGAGTCAGGACTATAATCTATACAGATATTAAACGGGATGGTATGCTTACAGGCCCCAATATAGAGGCTTTGAGAAAGATGGCTCAGGTGTTACAATCAGCGGAATTAATCGCTTCAGGTGGTGTTTCTTCTATTGAAGATATTAAAAGTCTGAAAACCCTTGAATCCCTTGGTGTAACAGGAGTAATTATAGGAAAAGCCCTGTATACAGGCAATATAAACCTTGAAGAAGCAATATCAGTATAAGTAAGTAAGCTTGTTATTATAATATTATAAGCAGCAGCTTAAAATTTATGGTTCTTCGGAGTTAGGTGTGGTAAAAATGAAAACTTTTATAAGCCTGTCATTCCTGCTTTTGCAGGAATGACAGGCTGAGATAATTTTCAATTACAACCACACTAAACCCGGAAGAACCAAACTTATCCTGTCTGACAGCTTTCATTAAATAAACAGGAGGACACAGGATTATGGGAGACTGTAGCCAGAAAAGCTGCCGCCAATATAAAAAATTAACACCTGAAGACGTAGTTTCTATGAAACGACTGAATAATGGAGGGGGAATCTCTCCTGATGGTAAATGGATTTCATACGTTGTCGGTTCACCGGTTCTGGAAAACGAAAAAAGCGAATATATAAATCATATATGGATTTCTTCCACTGATGGAAAAATTCAATATCAACTAACAAACGGCCCCAACGGTGACAGCGATCCTCAATGGTCACCGGACAGCAGTCAAATTGCTTTTGTTTCCAAAAGATCAGGAGATAAATCACAGATATACGTTATAAACATAACAAGAGGCGAAGCCCGGCAGTTGACTTATGTCAAAGAGGATGCCGCAAATCCGGTATGGTCACCTGATGGTACAAAAATTGCCTTTGTAAAAAATGAAGAAGATGACAAACACAAGAAAAAACGCAAGAAGGCCAAAGACGATGCCATAACTGTAGATAAAGATGATTTTAAGCAAAAACATCTCCGGGTTATTGATGTAAATGTCCTGGATGAAGAGCCTGAACTTATATTTTCTATACCGGAAAATAATGATAACAAAAATGAAAATAAAGATAAGTCCAAAGAAATAACCCGGGGGAACTACAGCGTATTCGATCCCCGGTGGTCACCAGACAGCAAGCAAATTGCTTTTGCTCATGCTGAAACGTCAAAACCAGATGATTACATGTTCAGAAGTACAATACATATTGTAAATCTGGAGACAAAAGAACTGCGAAAGCTGACGAAACATGAAGGTTATGAGTCAACCCCCAGGTGGTCTCGGGATGGGAAATGGATAGCCTACCTTTATAAAGCCAATCCTGATGACCTTTTGCAGAGGGATATATATGTAATTCCCTCCAAAGGCGGCAAAAGTATAAACCTCACGTCCAATTTCGATCAAAATAAAATTCTCCCCCTTTGGTCACCAAGGGGCAATAAGGTATTCTTTGAGGCTGTGGAGGGTGTAAGGTTCAATTTATACAGCGTTTCTTTAAAAAACGGTAGTATCACTAAGATAACCGAGGGAGATCACACTGCCCGTTTTATGTCACTGGCTGATGATGACGATACATTTGCGTTTCACTGTGAATCACCGGAAAAACCAAAGGATGTATGGATTGGTTCAATCGCTTCAGGAGAAACCAGACACTTGACCAACCTTAATCCCCAGATAAGTGATTTTCCCCTTGGTAAAACATATATAGTGGATTGGCCCAGTAAAGATGGTACAAACGTCCAGGGGCTTTTGCGTCTGCCGGTAGATTACAAAGAGCACACGAAATATCCTCTTATTGTATCACCTCATGGTGGGCCCTACGGTGCTGTAACATTTCGTTTCAATCCCCACCATCACTTTTTCAGTGCTAAAGGTTTCGCTGTATTTGAACCTAATTTCAGAGGCAGTGAAGGCTATGGCTCAGAGTTTGGTAAAGGTAATTACGAAAACTGGGGTGTTGCAGACTATCAGGACATTATGTCAGGTATTGATTATCTTATAGAAAATAGGGATGCAGATCCTGATAAGTTAGTTGTAGAAGGTTGGAGTTATGGTGGTTATTTAACTAACTGGTTGGTTGCACAAACGGACAGGTTCAAAGCGGCTTCTAGCGGCGCTGGTCTGAGTAACCTGGTTAGTATGTATGCTCAGAACGACATACCTACATATCTTAGACAATTCTTTACAGGTCTTTCTCCCTATGAAAGCATAGAGATATACCTTAAACACTCACCAATCACATATATAAAACAGGTAAAAACGCCTACACTTCTACTGCATGGGGCAGAGGACAAACGGGTTCCACCACCCCAGGCGGAAGAATTCTACAGAGCCTTAAAAACTCTGGGTGTGGATGTAGAATATGTAAAATATCCCCGGGAAGGACATAGTATAAACGAACCAAGACATATACTGGACTTAATCAAGCGTCAGGTGAAATGGTTTAAAAAGTATATATAACTATTCTGGTAAAGGTACATCCATCCATTTACCGTCATGAAAAGCTGATTCAGCAGCTATCAAACCGGGAACAGTCATATCCCATGCCCGGATTTCGTCCAATACAGGCTTTTTACCCGAATCCAGTGCGTTCAGGAACTGCAACAACGTGCTGTAATCACACGTACCATGTCCACCTAAAAGTGCATAGTCGGGAAGGGATGTATCTATCTCCGGCCATTCTGCAAGCTGGGTATGTTTCATATCGTTTTTCAGATAAAGCAGCCCCTTTTGCATCCGGGTATCTCTATCCGGGCCGAAACGGTCTGTTTCTACAAACCCCTCTGTTCCAAGAAGATGGTAGTAATGAATTGGATAATGTCTCGGTGCAACCTGGGTTCGGGTCATTTTTATAATCATATTTTTTTCGGTCTCAAAAACTGCCAACTGTATATCTGCCGCACCGACACCAGCTTCCGGAAGAATTCTATATGTGTTGCCAACTGCCATAGCCCGGGTTATTCGATCACCAGTAAGGTAAAGAATCGGGCCCAAAGAATGGGAACAATAATGCACCGGAGGCCTGTTTGCTCTCCATTTTTTCTCGCCAGTATTTGGGTCTATTAACAAAGCATGTATGGGATGCAGGTAATCGGCTTCAGCATATATGATCTCACCAAGTTTACATGATTCTATCAGCTTTGCCCATTCATCGAAGACAGGACGATATATAGTATTCTCGGCCATCATATAGATTTTACCGCTTTTCTTTGCGGCTTTTACTATGCTGGAACAACCTTCGATAGTATTGGATGCCGTAACTTCACTCATTACGTTTATGCCTGATTCCAGTGCCATCACGGCCTGTTCAGCATGATAAAGTATTGGTGTGCAGATTATAACTGCGTCCATGCTCCCTGAATTGATAAACTTTTCATAGTCAGTGAAACATTGGGAATCAGAGAGTTCCAGTTCTTTCTGATACCTGGCCAGGGTGTTCTCGTTGGCATCGCATAATGCTACAACGTCAAATCGGGCATGCCTGTATGTAATATTTCCATAAGATGAACCGCGTCCTGCACCTACAAGGCCAATTTTCCAGATTTTATCCATTTTAATATTCCTCCCCAATTATTAAATCCGATATTTCTAAAATTAATTAAAATCATAGGCTCTTCCCGGTTCAGTGTGGTTATAATTGAGAATTCTCTCAACTCGTCATTCCTGCGAAAGCAGGAATCAAGTCTTTATGCGGATCTACTGGATTCCTAATTTCGCAGGAATGACACAGAAGTATATTTTTTTGAGCATTTTCATCAGTTTCCTAATGCTGAATTCTTATAAACATTGATTTTAGAGATTTTTTAGAATTCTCAGTTAAATGAATTGTAATTATAAAATCTTATCTAAGGCACGAATTAGAGCATCAGTATCTTCCGAAGTACCCACACCCACCCTTACTCTTTTGTGTCCATCAGGATCTTGTTTAGGCCTTACCAAAATACCCTGATCCTTTAATCCATCAATAATCGCTTCTGAATTATCAACAGGCAGAAAAAGGAAATTGGCTTTAGAAGGAAAAAATTTTACACCTTTATTTTTAAGATAACCCTCCAGTTTGGGTTTGGATACTTTCATGACTTCATTGACATAATCCTCCATGTAACCCCGATCTTTCAGAGCCGCCAATACGGCGACTTTGGCAAACATATTGACATCATAAGGCCCTCTTATTTTTAATAATTCTTCCAGGTTGCTATCTTGGGAAATAACATATCCAACCCTTGTAGCCACAAGACCAAAGGCCTTTGAAAAAGTCCTTATTATGTAAAGGTTGTCATATTTATCTATAAAATCTTTACATGTGATACCGGAGAATTCAAAATAGGCTTCATCATGTAATACAGGTATATCCCTTCCCTTTGCCTCTTCCAGAATTAATTTAACATCGTCGATTTCTATAGGTGTACCCAGAGGGTTATTGGGATTACAAAGAATTACCAGCCTGATCCTTTCCTGATGTTTTATCAGATCTATTACTTTATCCAGGGGAAATGAACCGTCTTTTGAATTATAGACTGGTTCAATAAATTCTGCCCCCTGAATTCCAGCAGACTGGTAGTGCATTGCAAAGCCCGGAAAAGGAATTATTACCTTGTCACCATTGGATAAATGTGCCCGGCATATTATATCAATGCCCTGATCTCCACCATTGGTTATAATCACATGAGAATCTTTAATCTCTGCATATCCAGCTATCTCTCTTTCCACAGTTCCATATTCGGGATATACCTGCAGCCTATCATCATCAATAAAGTTTTTCAGAGCTTCCTTTACTTCTGGACTTGTTCCGATGGTTCTTTCGTTAAAATCCAGGAGTGTATAATCTCTGTCAGATCTACCCTCTAATGGCGGCTTATATGGTTTCATTTTTCTAATTACATCTCTGAATAATGGCATATACACACTTTCTTTATTCTGTACTTTTGCACTTTTTATATATCGAAACGGTAAATACAGATTTCATAAGGGTTCTTGGCTTGTTGTAGGGATACGGCGTGCCGTATTTCTATAAGCGCATAAATACTATGTCTTTCAAAAAGTGCGAAAGTATAGTTTATTTTATTTGGGAATTTTATATAAGTTTAATAAATTTTGGTTCTTCCGGGTTCAGTGTGGTAAAGATAAGAAACTTCTATATGCTGTCATTCCTGCGAAAGCAGGAATCCAGTAGATCCGCATAAAGACCTGATTCCTGCTTTCGCAGGAATGACGAGTTGAGAGAATTTTCAATTATAACCACACTAAATCCGCAAGAACCAAATCTCTGGAAAATCAATTTTCTTTTGATCTGAATTTACGACGACTTAAATCATCAATTATCGTATACACACAAGGGATAACCAAAAGGGTTAGAAATGTAGAGGTAAATAGTCCACCGATAACTGATATTCCCAGGGGAGCAAGGGTTTCCGCGCCTTCACCAAGTCCTAAAGCAATAGGTAAAAGCCCGAATATGGTTGTAAAACTAGTCATCAATATCGGTCGCAAACGCACAGGCCCAGCCGTAAGTATTGCTTCCTGGCGTTCTTTTCCCCTGCTTCGCAGAGAGTTAATGTAGTCAACCAGCACAATAGAATCATTTACCACAATACCGGCCAAAACCAGCAATCCAAGAAAGGAATTCAAGGAAATACTGCTCCTAGCAATAAACAGGGCTAAAAATGCCCCTACAGAGGCCAAAGGAAGGGAAAACATGATTATAAAGGGATAAATGAAAGATTCAAACTGAACCCCCATCACCACATAAACCAGAAAAACTGCAATAGCCAGAGCAATGCCAAGACTCCTGAAAGAATCCCGAACAGCCCGGGATTGTCCTTCGTATACCACCTCGTATCCCTCCGGTAAATCCAGATTTTCCAGGCGATCCCGCACTTCAGCAACTATGGCCCTCTGGCTTCCATCCCGGGTATCGGCGGTAATAGCCACGTTGCGGATCTGTTCGTTATGTTCTATAGTTACAGGACCTTCACCATAAGTTATTTTTGCCACCTGATTCAAAGGTATGTTCTTATTTCGGGTAGGAATAAGTAGATTACTAAGTTCAAAGGCCGAATCTCTGGATTCTTCAGGAAGTCTTACCTGTATATCATATTCCCGACCGTTGCTGCTCCATTGATCCGCCGTTGATCCGGCAACGGCTGTTCTTATAGTTCCGGTAATATCGCTTATATTTATACCTAAATCAGCTATCATCTCCCGGTCAATTTTCACCTGAATTTCCGGGTTTCCCTCGCTGAGACTACTTTGCAGGTTTACCAATCCCTCTATATCCGATACAGCCGCCACAGCCTTTTCGCCTAAATCCCTGAGAATATCCAGATCGCTGCCCTGTATACGGACATCTACCGCCGCTCCACCTATATCTCTGATAAGTGTTGTCAAAGCTACCTCAACCTTGGCATCAGGATAGCTTGGTATTTCCTTCCTCAGTTGTTCAATAAATTCCTGAGTTGATTCATCCCTGTCAGATGAAAGCTGAACCATCATTTCGGCTTTATAGGGAACTTCCTCAGCAAAAGGCCCTGCTTGACCTATGGTGGTAAATACTGTCTCAACTTCCGGATACTGGGACAAAAATTTCTCAAGCTTACACGATGTATCCTCTGTAATATCCAGAGAAGTACCTACAGGATATTCAAGGGTCACCTGGAACTGGCTTTCATCAGTAGCCGGAAGAAGCTCCACATCAATAAGCCGGGTGAGGCCAAGACTCAAAATGAATATTACAAATGCAACACCTATAGTTATCCAGCGATGATTCAAACACCAGTCCAGAATTGTCTTATATATACCTGTAACTCGATTCCATAAATTTGAGGCATGGCCTTCCTCAACTTTGATAAGCTGATTACCAAGCATGGGAACAACAGTTATAGCCACCAAAAGAGAAGCGACAAGGGCAAAAACCACCGTTAAAGCCAGTTCACCCAGCAAAACAGCCGCCAATCCCCTCAGGAAAACCATAGGTAAGAAAACCGACAGGGTTGTTAAGGTTGACGCTGTAATGGCCAGACCTACCTCCCTTGTGCCAAATACGGTGCTTTCCTCACGATCACCTTTGGTATTATCTCCTATATGGCGGTATATGCTTTCCAGAACGATAATCGCACTGTCCACAACCAGACCTATACCCAGGGCCAGGCCACCCAGGGATACGATATTCAACGACAGATTGAAGGCCCTCATCATCATGAAAGTAGCCAGTATACTCGTTGGTATTGATATAGCGATAACCAGTGTATTGCGGATATTACCCAGGAACAGGAACACAACAACAGCCGCCAGCAGACCACCTATTAGTGCATCCGTTACCACAGAATTAACAGAACGCTTGATAAATTTCGATTGGTCCTGTGCGATGAATATTTCTATATCTTCCGGAAGGGTTTTCTCCAGGACTTTCAATTCCTCTTTCACAGCATCGCACATAGCAACCACATTCCCATCGCTTCTTGTACCGATGCCAACCCCTACGCTGGGTTTACAGTTAATACGGGTAAAAACTCGCTCTTCTGCCTTTGTAAAGCTGACTTTTGCCACATCCTCAAGATATATAGGAATATCGTCTTTATCGGTAATGCGCGTGCGTTTTATTTCGTCTACTGTCTGGTATCTACCTATAGTCCGGACTACATATTCTTTACTATCTTCTGTTATTCTGCCGCCAGGGGCAGTTATGTTATTGGATTGAAGCGCACCCATAACCTGCATAAGGCTAATATCACGGGATGCCAGTTTTCCCCGATCTATCAGCACTTCCACGATCCGCTCTGTTCCACCAGAGACCTGCACAGTGGCCACTTCTTCCACACGACTGAATCGATCCTGAAGGTAGTCCTCTACATATTCCCTTAGTTCAGCTAGATCCCGCTCTGTGGATGTTATACCAAGCTCCATAGAAACCTGTAAAAGGGAGTTTATTGTAACAACGGTTGGTTTATCCGCTTCCCGGGGGAGCTCGTTGCGCACCTGTTCCAGTTGCGTCTGGATTTCATAAACCGCTTCATCCAGATCAGCCCCCCAGTTAAGACTTAATTGCACCTGGGAAAATCCTTCCGATGAAGTAGAACGCATCTGGTATATATCAGTGACAGTTGATATAGTGCGTTCAATAGGCTTGGTTATCTCTTGCTCTACTTCCAAGGCACTTGCTCCCGGATATGCTGTAACTACAACAGCAGCGGGTATGGAGAATACCGGAAAATAGCCAGTGGGTAGGCTTAAAACACCTATAATGCCTAATACAGCAACGACCAGTATAATTAAGATAGTTCCAACGGGATTACGGACAGCCAACTGTGTTATCTTCATCTATCTTTTCTCCCAGTATATAATCATTTAGCTTGTAATATCTGATATAAGGTTGGGTTAAGCCTGCGTAACCCAACCTAACCAATAGATTTTGTATTTTATTTACAGATCAAACTATTAAACTTTCAGGCTTTTAAAATGTGGGAGATATTCTTTATTTTGCTGAAGCATTTCATTCACCATCTCCTTTATTTCTGCCAGAGAAAGAACCGCAGCGGTAAGGGGATCATAGGCAATAGATTGGAAAATCAGCGTAGGATCACCAGTAATAGCCGCTTCCACAGCCATTTCTTCCACCATAACACTTATATGATTTAAAGCCAGAAGCTGTGGTGGCAATGGGCCTACATGTACCGGATGAAAACCACCTTTATCCACATAAACAGGAACTTCAACACATGCATCTTCCGGCAGATTGGTTATAAGGTTTGTATTGGGAACGTTGCCGTTGAAATGGAATATCTCGCCCCCCATACGGGCATTGACTATATATGCGGCGTATTCGTGACCGCGCTTAAGGCTTATAGGCTCATCGCTTTCAAGCCATTTCTTTACGTCGTCTTTCCATGTATCCTCCCGGCCGCGATAGCTTTTTAGGATATAGGCATATTCACCGGGATTCCAGCCTGTTCCGTGGGTGCAGTATTTTTCAATCAGGTCAGGACGCTTGCGGAACCACCAGTTATACTCGGAATTGTGTCCACTGGATTCAGTGATGTAATAGCCAAAATGCTTAAATAACTCATTACGGACTATTTCTTCGTTATATATCTCCGGTTTCTCTACAGCTTCCCGAATGAGTGGATAAGCGTCTTTGTGATTCCACTTAAAGTCCAGATACCAGGCCATGTGGTTTATACCAGCGCATGTATAAGTTATTTCATCATAAGGTGCGCCAATCCACCGGGCCAGCATCATGGCCGTTCCCTGCACGCTGTGGCAAAGACCTGTGAGCTGGATGAAAGATTCCCTTTGCATGGCCCGGCAAAGCATGGCCATGGGGTTTGTGTAGTTAAGCAGTATAGCGTCAGGACATTGTTTCTCCATGTCCTTTACTATATCCAGCATAACTGGTATAGTCCTGAGTGCCCGGAAAACACCCGACGGACCACGAGTATCACCTACGTTGGTATCAATACCATATTTTTTAGGAATGGTAATATCATACTGCCACACGTCAACACCACCGGCCAGAATGGTACACATCACCGCGTCTGCATCTTTGAGGGCTTCAGCCCTGTCCATAGTTGCTTCGACTTTAGCCGGATAGTTGCCCATATCAACAATACGCTGGACAGCTTTTTGAGCGAATTCCAGACGTTCAGCGTTAATATCCATCAGGGTAAGGGTTGCATCTTGCAGCAGGGGGAAGGTTAGAATATCTCTGGCCAGTCCTCGGGTAAAACCAAGACTACCTGCGCCGATAAAGGTAATTTTTGCCATTAAAATTCTCCTTTAAGAAAATCAGGCACGCGTGAAGCGTGCCCTGGTAAAACTTCTATTTTAAACAAAAATGCTATTCTGATAATTCCTGAAATCTGGCCATAATTGCCAGAGCTGGATCAACAGGTACGTCAGCCCTTTCAACGTCTTCAGGGATTTCAATTGTGGGTGTTGGTTTGATTACCTTGCCCTCAAATTGAGGAAGCCACATTTTTTGAGCTTCCAGCATCTCAGTAGCCATGTCCCTGATCTCTTTCAGCGTCAACACTGCACTTGTCAGAGGATCGAGGGCGCAGGCGTGGACGATGTGTTCCGGATCACCTGTTACGGCGGCTTCGACGGCAAGTCGTTGCACGTTTATGTTTGTCAGGTTAAGGGCTGCACATTGGGGAGGTAGATCACCTACGATAGTTTTATGCAGACCTGTTTTATCAACAAACATAGGGCCTTCTGCACAGCAGTCTGACGGAAGGTTAGTAATCATGCCGTTATTTATCACATTGCCGTTGAGTTTCAATGTACGTCCTGTTTCCATTGCTTCAATGACATAAGAGCCGTATTCAATGCTTCTGTCCGGCAGTTCATCAGATTCACCAGCCAGGATGTCCTGTTCGTTGTACCTTTCACCCACCGATTCACACCAGTAGTAGTATGCACCGCTTTCGCCGCCAAAACCGGGTTCGTCACAGTAAAGCTCAAGAGCTTTCTGGTTTTTCCTGAAATATGGCACATATTCGGCCAGATGTCCTGTAGATTCGGTCATGAAGTAACCGAAATGGCGGAAAACTTCACCCCGGACTTTTTCATTGACGTAGTATTCGGATTTTTCAAAACGTTCCCTCAAAAGGGGATAAAGGTCTTTGCCATCGTGTTCCAGCTTCAGGAACCAGCCCATGTGGTTTATACCAGCGCAGACGTAATCAATTTCATCTTTTGGTAAGTCCACATAACCGGATATTAAGTCCATTGTTGTCTGAACGCCGTGGCAAAGCCCAACGAAATTTACGTTGGTTTTGCCCAGTGACCAGCAGACCATAGCCATGGGGTTTACATAGTTTAGCAAAAAGGCATCAGGGCAAAGCTCTTCCATGTCTTTGGCCAGATCAAGCATAACCGGGATACTTCTCAAAGCCCGGAATATGCCGCCGGGGCCCAGAGTATCCCCTATACACTGATCAACACCGTGCTTTAAAGGTATTTTATAATCATATTCAAAGCCCTTTATGCCGCCTACCTGGAAAGTAGTAATAACGTAGTCAGCGTCTTTGACAGCTTCCCTGCGATCTGTTGTCACCCATGCTTTTGCCGGCAGTTTGTTCTTTTTTATAACCCTGTTGACAAAACGTTCAACCTGGGGCGTTCGTCTTGTGCTGGGGGCCATAAGGGCAAATTCTGTGTCTTCCAGACCTTCTGTGGCCAGGATGTCAAGAATTAATGTTTTACAGAAAACAATGCTTCCTGCGCCAATAATTGCAACTTTAGCCATTTTCTAGCACCTCTCCTATTCACCTAGATTCTTATAAACATACAGCCCGTCTTTCCCCGGAGCCACAATATCCAGCAGTCCATTACCATTTAGATCAATAACGGTAAAGAATATGCCGCAGCCTGTGCCTTTTTCGGGAGGACCGTAATCAATAACCTGTTTACTGAAAGATTCACCGTTCCATTTAAAGTAATAAAGACCTATATCATCATTGCCACCAGGATCATGACTGTTATGGGCACGATAGCGCTTTCCGGTGACAAGTTCACATTCACCGTCGTTATCAATGTCAATCCATTGCAGGTCGTGATACTGGGAGTTATATGAATCTATAGGATGCTTGATCCATGTGCGTTTACCATTATCAACCTTCTGCTCCCACCAGTCCAGACCATAGGCGTGGCTTTGACCTACAATAAGGTCATTAAGACCATCCCCGTTGACATCCACTACCAGGACGGGGATACTGGCGCTGCCAAGATTAAAATCGGGATGGAAAACCCATTCCCCATTGTATGTATCTTCTGGAGCTTCCAGCCACCCATCGTAGAGGATAAAATCCCCCCGACCATCACCGTTGACATCCCCAAATCCCAGGCCATGCCCCTGGTTTCGATCAAAAACCTTATAGGCTTCAAATTTGCCATCCACCAGTTTGTAGACCACCAGAGGGCCGCCGGGAGTGTTTGGGACAACTTCCAGATGACCGTCATCGTCTACATCCCATGCCCGGGTAGTTTCCACGCTTCCACATTCAGCGATTATGTGTTCAGGCCACTGGGCATTGGGATCGCCGGGATTTTCCCGCCATCGAAGGGAGTTACCCCAGAACCCACCGGTGATGAAATCCATCTTGCCGTCGCCATTTACGTCCATTGGTATTGTAGAGAAATCATCAAAGTACTCCCCGGCTGTCATTATATCACCGATAGTATAGCGATTTTTAAAATCCGGCCCCTGATACCAGTATCCTCCCGATACTATATCCAGGATGCCGTCACCATCTACATCAAAGACACCTGCTGATTCGTAGCGGTGTTCGGATATGAATATTTTTTTGAATTTGACAGGCAATTTTTTGCCTCCTATATCTCATTTATTTTAAATTAACAGTCTCAGACTAAACACCATTCATCAGACGAATGTATTCCCGGGCTACTTTCAGGTCTTCCAGGGCTTCCTGAGCTACACATGGTGGTTCTGCTTCACCCTTAACAGCCGCGACAAAATTCATGGCCTGCTGTCTCATGGCATGTATCCAGGGAAGCTGTGGGATAATTGTCTGAGGTGTGACTCCGCCGCCCGGGTCTTTGAGTACTTCCACTGTTCCGGGTCTGTTACTGGCCAGGGGTGCGGGGAGATCGATCTTGATATATCCATGCTGGAAGCATACTAACGCCGATTCCTGCCATGCTACAGTGGTTTGGTACGGAGTCATCTCTATAATACATGCAATTCCACTGCCACTCTGGCCTGCCAGTATAACACCCGACGGATCGGCGTATGTAACGTGATAAGGTTCGCCCAGGAGATAACGCATCAGATTTACCTGATGTATGTAATAATTAACAAAAGCGCCGTATTTACTATATGTATCTTCGTCCATATCCGAAGCTGGTGGATCCCATTCTACCGGTGGCATAGGGCCATCGCTGACCAGATCTATAAAGCCATTGGCCACCCAGTCACCGGCTGGCATAAGAATTCTGATATATCTCATCCCGCCCAGTTCACCGGATTCTTTCAGCTTATCTATCTCTTTTTTGGCATACATGGTGGCCGGATCACTTCGCTTGTGATAGCCTACCATGTGCCAAGTTCCACTTTCCTCGATAGCTTTTATTATCTTTTTACCCACTTCCAGGGATGCCGCCAGGGGTTTTTCAGTGAATACCGGAACTCCGGCTTTTAGTACCTGGGGAACCACAATACCATGACGGTTAAAAGGCTGGGCGGCTACGATACCGTCCAGTTCCTCATTGGCTATCATATCTTCATGGGATGGATAGACCTTTGGAATGGCATATTTTGCCGCAACCTTTTTACCCAATTCGGTGCGCAATTCTGCAATGGCCACTACCTGGCAGTTATCTAAAGTTACATAGTTTTTCAGATGGGCACACTGGCCCATGCTTCCAACACCTACAAAACCGATCTTTACTTTTTCATCTGACATTTGATTTTCCTCACTTTATATACAAATAAACCTCTAAAACCCATATCAGGATAATATACCTCTATAAAAGCTAAAGGTAAAGTAGAATTTTTAACCAGTATAATGATAGTTTAGAACTTAAACATAGTGATGTCAAGCCCAAGCATAAAATTTATCCGTGAAAACTTTGGCTATTCCGGCTTGAGTGGGGTAAAGATAAAAAAGTTTACCACACTGAACCCGGAAAAGCCAAAAATATTTTCTAATCAAGAAAAATAAAACCGAAATAACTTTTCATCTTTGTTTTTGTGATTTATGAGTTGACAAAATAGGGGTAAGGCTTTATAATAAAATTAATAAATTATTAAGCAATTATTAACCCATAAAGGTTGATTATTGCTATATCCTGATAAGTTTATTAAGACTGCAAATCATGATACAAGGAGGTGAAATAGTGAAGAAAATTTTTGCTTTAAGTTTGTTATTTGTAGTTTTTGCTGCAATGCCATGCTTTGCTGCCGATATGGGTCAGATAGCAATATTCAATGAAGCTGTGGGTTGGACAACTGTGCAACATGCAACTCAACAAACCCAGATTATTCTGGATAGAATAAAAATTACAAAGAATATTGAGGTTTTAAACGATAAAGATATCGGCACATTTGCTGAAAATGGCACAGGTGATGGTGACCTTGACGTTATCATTACTTTCGGCTATTTTCCTGTAAGTCTTTATGCTCCTGGTAATGGCGAACCGGATGATTCTGTTGCTGAATTGTTTCTGGAAGATGGCAACATGTTCATAAACACCGCTGATTACATATTCTATGTAACTCAGGGTGGAGGTACTAATGGTGATGCCGCTCTGAAGAATATTACAGACAGCACTTTTGATCTGTGGACTGATAACACTGCCATTGAACCTACTGAAGATGGTGAAAAATACACTCCCAGTCTTAAAGCTTTCACCAGTCATCGGGCATTTCAAAAGGGTCAGGTGGAGGCTGATGATGAATGGGAACTGGAAGTAGAATTTGGTACCAATGGTCTCAATTCCGATCCTTCTGTTATTCGTAACACAGAATATGATGGTCGCGTTTGTGTTGTTCACCAGGTTAGCAATGACGCCATGCCAAGAGGCGATGTTATAGTTGAGATTCTAAATAACTGGTTGGCCACCGTTGTAAGGCCCCAACCAGTTGAGCCAGCGGATAAACTCCCACTTACATGGGGGGAAATCAAAGCTGATTTCTAAAATCATTGTGAATAATTCACAATGTAAGTTGTATCTGAAACAACCTAAATAAGGAGAGGGAAATGTTAAAAAAGTGTTTAATTGCTACGATCTTTCTCACACTGGTATTTTCGAGCCTGAGTATGGCTCAGATCGACAAGATCGCCATTTTCAATGAACTGGTAGGCTGGACAACAGTCGAAGCCGCCGCTGAAGCTACAGAAGTTATCCTTGCCAACGTAACATCAGCAAGCAGCATAGAAGTGCTCAATGATGAAGAGATGGGAGCATTTGCCGAAGCAAATACAGGCGACGGTAACCTGGATATTATCGTTACCTTCGGTTACTGGCCAGTCAGCCTTTATCCTCCCGGCAATGCCGAACCAGATGGTTCCGTTGGTGAACTTTTCCTGGAAGGCGGCGACATGATTATGAATACCGCCGACTATATCTTCTACGTTACCCAGGGCGGCGGTGCCAATGGCGATGCTGGTTTGAAAAATATGACCGATAGTGAATTCGATCTGTGGACTGATAATACAGAAATCGAGCCCACAGCCGATGGAGAAAAATATCTCCCCAGCCTTGAGCCTTTTACCAGCCACCGCGCATTCGTAATTGCTCAGGTTGAAGAAAATCCAGACTGGGAATTCCTGGCAATATTCGGTACAAATGGCGATAATGCCGATCCGGCTATTATTCAGAACCTCACATACGGTGGTCTTGTAGGTATCAATCATCAGGTTAGCGATGATACTATGCCCAGAGGCCCGGTTATGGCCGAAATGATCGAATACATAGGTGCCATTGGCGGATCTACTGCTGTTGAACCCGCCGCAAAATTGGCAACAAGCTGGGGTGCTATTAAATAACATAGTATAAATTTTAGTAGTCACCCTTTTTGATGTTGTTAGAAAAAGATGATATAATATTGGCAGAAAACAAGAGCATATGGAGGTGTAGAATGTCCAAGCCGGAAATGATAACTGCCAATAAATTCTGTGATAACAAAGAATGTCCAGATTATGGAAAAACGAATAATGATAACATAATAGGTTTTGGCCACAGTCCCAATGGTACTCAGCGATATCAATGCAAGACCTGCGGAGTAACATT
>WJIO01000027.1 GCA_014730235.1 Candidatus Poribacteria bacterium | reverse complement strand
TCAGACTTTTCCCCAGTACCAGTTTTAGCTCTAATATATCAAAGAAGGTTTTATCCAAAGCTGCTTTTATAAGATTATCCCTTTCTGTTTCTGCCAAACTTCTCCACCACTCTCTGGAGCCTACATTTATAAACGTATGCTCAATATACTTTATCTTGGCTGCGATGTCTGCCGGATCATCTCCATCCCAAAGCTGATGAGCGGTGGCTAACATGGTTTCCAAATGCTTGATATGGGTTTTTTCCACCTTTTGATCTCGTTCTAAGGCTTTCCAGAGCTTAGGTATGATAGGATATATATCCATGTAATAAGGTCGAGGACCGAAATAGGGATCTGAACCCCGACGCCTGAGACGCGCTTCACCTGTATTTTGATAACCGATCTCAAAACGCCTTCCTACAGAATCCAAATATTCATAATCAAAGTAACTGGGAATAACCTTGACTTTAGCGCCTTTTAAGTCTTTTAGATCTTCGCCACAGACTGCCGCCATATCTGGAAAATCAGACAATAGACCGCGTATATAGGTTTCCTTATCTTCCAGACCTTCTTTTATAGCAAAGAGGTGAGTGTAGCATTGGTCAATACTGTTGTCCCCCAGTTTGTAGCATATATTCCAGCTACACCCGTTTTCAAACTCCAAAGCGATTTCATCCTCATTGCCAGCTTCTGACACATCCAGCACAGTCCAATCCTCCCATTTATCCTCTAATCTATCTCCCTCTGGCTTTTTGAGCATTCGTTTTGCCGAATCCATAGCCACATACAGGGGATAATGTCTATGGAAGTAAAGGGCCATAACATGGACAGGTAAATGGGCTTTCACCTTACCGAATTCCCGGTCGTATCTGGTTTTGATGGCTTCTACCACAGCTTGGGCCTGGGAAGCCGGTACAATATTCATAAACGTAACAGGTGTGGAGAGAACTGGTATGAAAGGTATATAATCATAATTTTCCTCAGTTTTGCCTAGCCACTCATTTTGGAACTGGGGGATTTCTATTACTCCATTAATAGGATTTTTTGACTTTTGAACGGAAGATTTTTCTATTAGCTCAATATCTTCACCCAGTATCTTTTCTTTCAGATCATCCAGGCTTTCAGCTTTGAGAATAGAATTGATATACTCCAGGTTTTCTGTAACCGCCAGACCTGATCTTTCATCTTCTTTATGCCAATACACATCAACAGGGATACCGAATTCGCCTATTTTTGCTTTATAAGCCAATCGAGGCGGCGCTTTGCCTTCCCATTCTACAGGCAACCAGAGTCGTCTTCCTCTCAGGGTATCACCTGAAACTTCATTTTTCAGGAGTTCCAGTATATCTTTCTGGCAATTCTTCCAAAAATCGTCTGTTGTCCGCCAGATATTTCGCAACCTTGTCGCTGTGGGGTATTTGCCAAATATGTTTCTTATAGCTCTATCTACGTCAACTGGTTCATCAGGTGATGATATTATGTTGTGTTCTAGGAATTCCTTTGTCATAGCTTCTTTTGTAGACATATTACGAGAAGCTACAAATTTGTTGTAGGTTTCTGAAGCATCATTTATGTTCTGGTCATTATTGTAGTTATCTGCCATTTGCTCTATTGACTCGCGAATGGTTTTATAAGGGTTATCTGTAGAAGTATCCTTCTTTTCAAGTCCCCATTTCAAGCTTTGGAGCAGTGTCGTTGGAACAAATGTACCATCAAGCCAATTGGTGAGGTCTATATGTCCCACAACGAGAGCCACCTTACCAGATGAGTCGGCCACCTCGTCGATCCATATAGTGCTTTTACGTTTTTTCAGTTTTTTTATCCAGGGATCAACCCGACTTTTGCGACTATCATAACAGGATTTGCATAGCTCTAGCTGTTCGCATTTAGGACGTAACTGACAGACTGGACAGACGTCTATCTCTGGCGTGAAAGCAAAATTTGCATCTCTACCTTCTGAATGGATTGAAGCACAGTAGACCTGGCTTTCGGAGTTTGCATATTGACAGCGAGGTAAAGCGTTTGGATTGCTGGAATAGCATATATCTTCGCATACAATTTGGATATTCAGATATCCTTTAAGATTTTGTAAATAATCCGGATTGCTGCGGTTTGGTAGATTTTTCCATGCATCACCCCAGGAAGCTTCTGTAGATACAGTAGGCTTTTGTAAAAGCTTTCTGGCTTTTTTTATTTGTTCACCAAGGGCTGTCAGAGTTTTTGTAGGCTCAGGGTTAATAAGGATTTGGGGATACATGTCGGAATATTTATCCTTTGAGTCATATATACATTTAATTTGGAGTTGGATTTCCTGAGTGAGTTGATCCTGCATATCCTTATTATCCAGATGCGGTATGAGAAAATGGATTCCATACTCATCCTTGTATATTTCATTACCTATTGGAACTTTCTCTTCCAGATAAGTTTTTATATCTTTCTTAAAATCCTCTATAATATCAATTCTTCCCAGAATGTCTCCAATCTTATGACCTTTAGAAATAAAGCCGACACCGTCAAAGACCAGGGAAAGGATGTGCCATTGGGCTTGCTGACGTAAATCTTTATATATCGGTGGTATTTCATTGGATTTATCGGGTAGTTCTATTATATACTTAGCTATTAAAGCCTTCGACATGGTGGCCACAGAATAAACATGATCCAAAAGTCTGCTGTCGTTGGCTGTTCGGCGTGTATCAGAAATTGATTTTGCAAAGCTTTTTTCAGCGGCTTTTATAACCTTTTTTCGAAACTTTATGATAGCTTTATTTTTATCATTGGTTTCTGTTGATTTTAATTCCTTCAGTCCGTTATAAAGAGCTTCACAAAAGCTAAACCGGGCTTCATTTACTATCACTGATTTAATTTGTTTGTATTCATATCCAAATGGCGTACTTGCATAAGGTGGCATAGTTTGCTTTGCATTATCAGTATTAGAGCCTAAATGGGTTGTATCAACTGCTGTATTTAATCCGTCACAGCTAATCATCGCCCAGACTAGCCAGGGTACTATTTGTCCTGGTCTCCATGTTTTTTCATGATGTAATTCTATAAAATCGCCGAGGGATTTTGCCTGGAAAAAGTCATTTACGCACCATGGTAGTTCCAGATAATCGGCAAATCCACAGGATAACATATTAATTAACTTTAAATTTGCGGTTTGGTCTTCCAACAACCGGAATTCATCAGGTATGCTTTCTTCTACTTTCATCTGGTTTTTGTATGATTTAAGCAGCTTTGCTTCCTCGAAATCGGATTTCAGATTTTTCTCAATTTCTTCCGGATTTTTTTTACGTGATTCCTCTAACTTTATATAAGTATCTCGCACTTGAGATAGAGCTTTTTCCAAACCATCTTCCTTGAGTAGCTCATTCTCCTCTAACAACGGATCGCGTTTAGATGTAAGTCGCTTAAGGAATAAATGATGTTCAAATCCCATCTTGCCATCTTTGGCATGTCCTTCCAAAAAATTGCTACTCAACTTACCCAAATCATGCAATATAGCTCCTACCTCTGACATAAGTATAGGAGCTGCATTTCTGCTGATTTTTTCCAATATTTCCGCCATTGTTTCATCCCTCTATATTTAGTGCATTTTTAAGGCCACTAAAGCCGCTTCTAAAAGCAAATTCATTTCCATTTCTTAGGTTCACGCCAGGCATTATTTGGGCTAGGTTGGGGCCTTTAATATTACCCTTGCAGTGAGGATATATAATGCCATAACCACTGGTACGTTTTGCTGAGAAGCCATATATGAGCATTAGCTCCTCTAGAGCCTGGACAACTGTCAAGAGATCAGATTTTGCAGTAAAGCTAGTACCTGACGAACCACCACATAGCGGAGCATAGAGAAGCACGACGCCATGAGTCTGTCTTCTCTCTCTAGGCGCAACCTCCATTAATATGGGATTTTCACCGGACTTGGTTTCCAGTTTGTGTGGGTTGATAATATCCAGGTTTATTTTATTGAAGAATGTGGGATAAAAATGAAGTTTACCTTTCATCATTCCCCTTGATGATATGGCTTTCATCTGTTTTCTATATTGGATTATACTATCATGTCCAAACTTTTTGCTGAATATGTCATCCAGGTATGTCTCTCCACGGGCTGAGTCTACCTCAACCCCCTGCTCATTTCCAAACAACAAGCTTAACTGAATTCTGCTCTTTATTAGCCTATCCCGCTGATTAAGGTCATTTAGGTTGTGTATATCCTGGATTAACCGATGCACACAGGACCAGCGAAGGTATCCCTTCCATGAACTGGCTCGCATCATAGGTATTTTAAAGGCGGTATCCTTACACATGGGATTTTCTATTATGTAATAGTCCGTATCGTCCCTGGTTGTAAGATGACTATCAAGGGAGAAATTTACCGTCAACATATATGAGTCGTTGGGTAATACCGACCAGTCAATATCTTGAGGATATGTAACTCCCATATCTTTCATCTGATTGATGGTAGTGTTTATAGAACCTGAAAACCGACTTAACCACTTTCGGTATAGACCGTCATTATCTCTGGCTGCGTCTACCAATGTGCTATTGTCGTCCCAAATACAATTCGTTAGGAGTTGGATCCTTGTGTAGTTATGATAATCGCTTTTCCAATTTGCGTTATTTATATCTTGGCTGGTGATCCGGTTATCAGCAAAAAAATCTACAGACATAGCTATTCCTTCCCCCATCTAGTTCAGCAGGCTTGCGAAAAACTGTCTAATGTCAGTACAAGTTCCGAGAACGTTATCCCTGCCGGAATCGAACTCGCGCCATATGGTGTTAGTTTTGCTTACTCCAGTTCCCAGGGCTTGTGTCCAGAGATTCGGATTATCCAGAGATGTATACAGTTCAGCTAATACTGTATTCCTTGATAGTCCCCTTGGGCGCAAGTCATCACGGATATTATCGTCTGGTATCCATCCCCACACCCTTATTTCCCAAACATTTTCACTTATTTCATAAGCACAGGAAATATTTATTTTGGATGCAATCTTTTTATCTGAATCACCAAAGATATAGGACTCAGCGCCCTGTCTAATACGAGTGATAGACGGGGGAGTGAAAATATTGACAAAACGAAGCTGATTCTTAAGGGCTGGCGATACGGGAACTGAACTCTTAAGCCATCCTTCAATGCTTTTTTTACTTCCTGCATGTGACCATAATCCATCCACATCTTTTTCCCAACCTTCTTCAGTCTGGAAGGTAAACTTCGCAAAGAAAAAATCCTGAAGGGCTGGAAAGACTTCCACCTCCGGTTGGCCTTGGATGTTTTGGATGAATGTATCTACAGTTTGAGTCCTATCAGGAAAATTTAGTGGAGTTTCTCCATCGCTTCCCAGGGCTGAAAATATACCGTAACCATGCTGAGTTCTGGCTCCTAAACCCCCATAGTGGGATGACATGGCAATAATAGGCGATAGTTGAGGGGCTGGGTCAAAATCGGGATAGAAACTGTCAAAACGGGCTTTTATATTACCTGTAAGTCCACATCCTAAAAACCAACCGTTATGTCTTGCACTTCCTCTACTGGGTTTGATTCTTACAGGATCTGTATTATTAGTGTAGCAAGGTGTTCCGCCAGATGTGGTAAGACGAAACCTTCTGCTCCGACCAATGTTGTTCTGCCCAGAACCGCCAAATAAAGCCTGGGAGTGGGAGAAATTCACGCCATCTCCCATATTAATACATGAGCGTTGTAGCCCTCGGACGACAACTCCATACCACCAGCGCAATGAACCCAAAACACCAGTTTCCTTGATTGCTTTATTGGACTGACCTTTTGCATCGCCAGTCCACAAGGGAGTGTGCATCCTGAAGATTAATTCCATAAATCCATCTCCTCTCAGTAATGCCACCTGAGCTTAATCTGTAACTCTAGTTTTTGTGTTTATCTTATTTCCTAAAATCATTATTCCAATCCATTTCCATCAGGGCATACGTTGTAACCCCCCCGTCTTTGTAACTCCGCATTATCACTAGCCCTAGATCCAGGCTGGCGCAGATCGAGGATTTCGGGGCGTCAAAAAGTTGTTTTTCTGTCGTTTTTGCGGACACGTCAAATC
>WJIO01000282.1 GCA_014730235.1 Candidatus Poribacteria bacterium | reverse complement strand
TTATTCTGCTTTATTTTATTCGGCAGGTCAGCTTCCCTGATTAACGGTCGACAGAGGGAAATGAAATCAGCATAACCGTTGTCCAGTATTTCATTCATAACAGATGTAGATCGTATACCTCCCACCAGCATAACCGGCACATCACCCACAGCTTGCTTTATCTTCTCAGCATAAGGCAGAAAGTACGCTTCCTGCTTGGGCTTGCGTATCCTCATGCGCACTACGCCTTTGCCTCTATAGCTTTCATACATACCACCGCTGACCTCTATGCCGTCAATGCCCTCCTGGGCCAGAACAGCAGCGATCCGGGAGCTTTCCTCTATTTCTATGCCGCCATCCACAAAGTCATAAGCGTTGAGTTTTATAAATACCGGGAAGTCGTCACCCACCTTTTTTCTGACGCTTCGGTAGGTTTCCACAACGAAACGCATTCGATTCTCAGGAGTTCCACCCCATTTGTCGGCCCTTCTGTTAGTATGCGGCGAGTTAAATGAACTTATGAGATAGCCATGGGCTCCGTGAAGCTGAACCCCATCAAAGCCGCATTTCTTAACTCTTTCCGCGCTGTCGGCAAAACATCCTATACATTCCAGGATTTCATCCTCCGTCATTTCCCTTGGTGTTATACCTGTGGCTGTATCCTTTACCGATGATGGCGCAACAGGATCAGAAACGCTGTTAGGGGCTGCCTGTCGTCCTGCATGGGATAATTGGACGGCTATCTTACATTCAGGAGCGATACTGTGGACACAATCAGTTATCCTGTGCAGACCGGGCATGAGTTCATCCCTGTGTATGCCCATCTGATTTACTGAACATCTACCTGGAGGATGCACATAAGCATGGCCGGTGATTATTAGCCCTACCCCGCCTGATGCCAGATCCCTGTATATATCAATTATTTCGTCCCTTATCTGCCCATCTTCATCTGAAGCACCTTCGGCAGTGGCAGACCTGACAAGCCTGTTTTTGATGTTTATGTTACCTAAGTTTTTCGGTTCAAATAATTTCGACATTCACACCTCCTGGTTATTATCTTCCCAGCCTTTTATCCTCCGCAGCTAACCATTCTCCATAAGATCGAGGCATAGGCGCAGGAGTATCCAGACCATTTTCTTTTCGCCACCTGAGAAGGGGATGATCCCGGCGTTCCTGGGGCAGATCGACCCGGTTGCCATAGGCAGCCGATTCAAATATACCCATCATGATCTCAATGGTATGCAGGGCTTCTGCGCCACTGCATTTGTGATCCCTGTCTTTATCCAGGGCGTTTACAAATTCCTCCGCGTACCAGTAATCTTCCACGCTGGCCCCGGATTTGGGATCGAAGGTCTCCGGATCGATAGGCTCTAAAGGCCTCCAGTTATCATGTTGACCATCCGGCAGGTAATGAGGCTGAGGAAGCAGAGCTGCTGTGGTGTTCTTCCAGTATATACGACCTTCTGTGCCAAAAATCTGCATGGCATAGGCTGTGCTGTCCACCTGTTTGAATCGGTGTTGTAATAATGTTGCAGTAATATTGCCCTGTAATTGCAGATTTGCGGTAATATGTTCACAGGCTACAGTTCCCATGCCACCTGCTGAGGGAATAACATCCTCTGGTGTTATGCGATGACCATCTGTAAGACCGATGGCCGATACACTCAGGCAATGACCGCCTACGTTGAGTATATCGTTTATGGTGTGGGTGCCGATATTCATAAGACCATATCCGGCGTAGTATCCCTTGCCGCTTCCGTAAATATACCTTATTTCGCCGATTAAGCCTTCAGCAATGGCCTTTTCCGCTGCCTTCATGTTACTACCTACGCGCCCCTGGTGATGTACGGCAATTCTCGCGCCTTTTTCATTGGCTTTTTTCATAACGTCGTCTGCCTGTTCCAGGTCTACGCACATGGGCTTTTCCACGTCTATATTTACGCCGTATTCCAGGGCCCTCATGGTTAATTCATAATGATATTCTGTGCCGGTAGGGATCACCACTATATCCGGCTGGGTTTTGCTGATCATCTTGTCCATATCGTCAAACCTGGCCGATACACCCAGCATATCCCCCAGTTGGTCATAACGCTCTTTTACCAGGTCACACAGGCCAACAATCTCTGTCCGGGGATGGGCATGATAAGCTTTAGCCGCAGCCGTTCCCCGACTTCTGCATCCCAAAACAGCAACTCTATAAGTTTTCATTTTATCCCCCTAAAGTCTGATAAACTTCTGAATCCTCTGTCCTTCCAGTACCTCGCCTATATAGAGATCACCTTTAGAATCCACACAGGCCGTATGGGCAGCATAAAACATCCCCGGCTCATGGGTTGGATCATCCTTACCCCATCGGGCCAGAAGCTGTCCATCAATGGTCATAATACTCATCCTCTGGTGAAGCTCTGGTATGTATACAATATTATCTTTAATAAAGACTGTGCATGGCTTATGCTCGCGGAAATCCGTCCACTGCTTTATAAATTCGCCTTCGGGTGTAAATCTCTGTATACGGTGGTTTTCCCTGTCGGCCACATAGACTTGATTATTTTTATCAACAAAAACCCCATGAGGAAGGGCAAACTCACCGGCATCTTCACCTTCAACACCCCATGACAGAAGCAATTCACCATGGGATGAAAACTTATGCACGTTGTGGTTTCCATATCCATCGGAAACGTATATATGACCGGATGGCGATACAGCAACTCCTGTTGGCTTGTTAAAAGGACTGCCTTCATCTGCCGGAATGTCCTTTGTTCCCAGGGTCATCAGCAGTTTTCCATCCTTTGTAAATTTCCTTACTGTATGGTCTCCCGAATCGGCCAGATACAGGTTTTCATCTTCATCCAGAAACGCCCCGTGAGGCGTGTTAAAAATACCTTCACCCCAGGACTTTATGAAGTTACCGTCTACATCAAAGATAATAACCGGATGTTCACCCCTGTTAAACACATATACCTTATCTTCCGAATCAATTACCACCCCCGGGACCTGTGTAAATTCCCATCCATCAGGAAGCTTTGCCCATCCCTCCTGAACTTCATACCTGAAATCTCCTGACCCCACTATAACTGACATTTATATTCCTCCGTATTATTTAGCAAATTTTATGATATATGGTAATCGTTAAAAAATGAAAATGTGTTTAGAGAATACCTTTATAATTATGGTAAATTACAAAATTTGTCATTCCTGCGAAAGCAGGGATCCAGAAAAAACACTATCCTGGGAGACTGGATCCCTGCTTTCGCAGGAATGACAACTAAATTATATCTATTTTTTAACGATTACATATGGTATTAAATTCTAAACTACCTTATGTTATCATACATAGATGCAAAATAAAACCTAATTTTCTGTTATTCGATGCCACCATCTATACTGTTTCACCGGATAAAGGGTAAGTTCGGGTATCTTTTGAGTTAGTTCTTTGAAACTTCCGGGAAAGCTGGTATGCAGGATTTTGAAACAGGCGGGAGACTGGATAACGCTGATCCCAGCCTGTTGCAGGAGATTGGATACAGCGTTGCCGTAGCGATCAACGTACAACTTTAGTCCATATAGTGCGGATTCTTCATTATTGGCAGGTGTCATAGGATCACCAGTCCGGTTGGTAGCCATATATATTCATGACCTGACGGGCTTTTTGTTTCCATACCTGTATCAGTATGTCCATCATTTCATGGCATTTTTCCGGCGGGTGAGATATGGCCTGGGACACAGCTTCGTATATTCGGTGGGGGAAATCTTGGGCTTTCAGGGGTTTCCAGCCGTGTTGTATCTTGAAATCTGTGGATTGGGCCCAGAAATTTCGGGCAAAGCGCATAAGTTCCCTGCGAGATGTTTGTATATCATAGAATTTCAGCACATCCACCAGCAGTTCATCCCTGTCAAGTTCTATGCCTTTACCGTCTTCTGTAAATATCACAAATCCAAAGGCACAGCAGGAGAGGACATTACAAAGGATGCTGAAATATTCTCTTTTAAACATCTCATTCACAACATCTGTGAACAGCTTATGTAAATTATCTGGGTTGGGGTCGTCGGGGATATTACCGGAAACCTTGTATATCTGACCAGAATAGTGGCTAAAGAATCGTGAGAAAGGCATCAGGAAAGTCCACAACTTATTACAGTGACCGGCGTTGCCCAGAGTGCCTTTGCCACATGTAAAAACATAATCCTGCATTTCGGGGTAGGCTTTAACCAAAGCCTGAGGCCCATCGCCAATACAGCTTAAAACCTTGTAAATATGGTTATTTTCCTTGATTAAATCCAATACCCGGTGAGTTTTTTCTATGCTGCCGAAGTTCTGATCCCTTTGGTGCAAAAATTCAGGCACATCCGACAGGGGTATTATACCTCTGGAAATACCCTCGTATAGGGCAGATATACCCACACCCACGTCAATAACGTCAAGCCCCATCTGCTCGATTAGAAGAAATATCTCCCGGTCAACATCCTCCAGCATCTTGATTTTGGAACGCTTTGTATCCTCTTCCGCCAGGATATTCAACATGGCATAGACGGAATAGGCCGGCTCGAAGTCATCCAGAAATTTGTCTTTACCGTTGGGGGAATAATCCACAGACATGGTATGAAAATGACGACAGGTTACAGGACACCAGTAACATCCAGTCTTACCCTCCCGGGTTGCCAGCAGTATGTCACCTTCGGCGATCTCTGCCATGGGATAACCAAGCTTCTGAGCATTCAGGGCTGGAAGGGTGTTTTTCCCTGCTGGGTCTTTACCTGTAGCTGCCAGTTTTATGATTGTGCCTGCGTCTTTACAACTTAACCGGGAGCCGTATTTATCAAGACGTTTAAAGACTTCCAGCGGCAGGCCTTCGGGATCATAACTATGCCGCTTTCCTGAATGTAGCACCAGGGCCTTTGCAAATTTACCCATAACAAATCCGGCTCCGCCTCTTCCAGCATGATATATAGCTTCAACGGCTATATTGGCTGAAAGGTAATTATTATAAGCGGCATTACCCAGAGTATAAACGCTTCCCCATAAGCCATGACCATCAAGCTCTTTGGATACAAGGTAATAGTAGGCTGACCTCTGCTCTTTTGGCAGATTTTCATCTGTTACAAATCTAACCTGTAAATCAGGAACTTCACCGGAAACATCAACGTAAAAATCCGGTGTTTCATCGAGGGGATTTGTGAATATCACTGCTGCAAGTCCCAATGACCATATCTCCCGGAAACTGTTACCACCGACAAAGCTGTAATGGGGTAAACTTGTCATGGGTGATATATATCCTACGGTGGTTTTGGTGGCGGGAAAACGCACAAGAGGGCCTCGGGCTATTACCAGATATTCTGGATTCTGACGCAGAAGATACTGGGCTAAGGCTTCTCCCCATAGAATCGAGTAATCCTCTCCCTCAAATTCTTGCATGTTCTGAGGATCAATATCATCCAGAGTATAGCTCCTGTTTTCTGCATCTATTTTAAGGATGTAGCGTTTTTCCATACTATTCCTCTTGTCCTGGTACTTTTATCTTACCAACGGCTTGTGGGCTTGGTTGCTCCATGGTTGATGTATCAGCGGCTTTATGCAAACCACCGTGAGACTCCTTACCGGGTATCTGTCCTGTTACAAGGATAGCGGCTTTTGGGCTTACGGGACATTTGTTTTCGCATATACCACATCCGATGCACTTGTCCTTTAATACCACAGGCATTTTAAGCCTTCTGATTTCGCCGTTAAATGTCACCACGTCCTTTGTCTCAAACTTAATGGCTTTTGTGGGAACAGGACACTGTTCCTCGCAAACAAGGCAGTTTTCGTATTCGCTCCAGGGTATACAGCGATCTTTGTCAATACGGGCTGTACCGATCTTTATAGACTGCTTTTCTTTTTCTTTAAGGGGTATTATGGCGTCTGTAGGGCATATTTTTGTGCATGACGTGCATACATACTCGCAGTAACCCACCTCTGGAACCAGAATAGGCGTGCCTATTCCCTCTACACCTGCTTCCATAAATGCTGGTTGTAGGCCGTTGGTAGGGCACACCTTCATGCACTCGCCGCATCTTATGCACTTATCCAGAAATTGTTCTTCAGGCAGAGAACCAGGGGGGCGTATAACAGCTTCATCCATCTTCTTTTTGGAGTAATTAAGCTTTAGCAGTGGAACTGCGGCAATACCCGCCAAAGCCGATTTTACAAAGGATCGCCGGGACAGATTCAGGCCGGTAGTCTTTGGTTTGTCAAAGAACGGCTGTTTGAGGCCGAAGCTTATGGCATTTACAGGGCACACATCCCGACATGACATACATTCGGTGCACTCCTGGGGCCAGTATTTTCTGGGATCTTCAGGAATTGCGCCTAGTCCACACTCCCGGCGGCATTTTCCGCACTCTATACAGTTTTCGTTTACCCGTCTGCGCCAAAAGTTCAACCTCGTAGACAGCAGACCATGAAGCGCACCCAGTGGACAAAGATTTCTGCACCAAAACCGCCGTTGGATTATGCTGAGGGATATTATAACTGCAAACACGCTGAAAAACAGGATCAGCATCCGGGAAGTAGGCTGAAACAGAGTTAATACGTTGTTTCTGAGAACCCCGTATATAGGTTCAGATATAAGATTAACACCCTTTATAAGATATAGCGTATCAAAGGTTGACCGGGTGACATAACTGAAATATGGATATAATATAACACCGTAGCTTCTGGTTACAATGCTTATGGGGTCAGCAAACCAGATCATTTGCAGACTGAATGCTGCACCTACTATAAAGGCCACAAGGATGTAATATTTTAGATTCCTGAGCCTGGGATTATGTTTGATTTTAGGACGTTTGAACCGTCGAAAAAGGATTCTGTCGGATATATCAATGGTTGTACCCATGGGACATATCCACCCGCAGAAGAATCTACCCAAAAGCAAGGCCAGGATTATTACAATTAACATGGGTATAATGAGCATACTAATGCTTCGGGAGGCCAGCATGGTAGCAGAAGCCGCCAGGGGATCAAGATACCTTGGAAAAAAGTCCAGAGGTATGGGAAAATCCGCAGGATATACTGTTTTGATTAGTAAAAATATAAAGAAAAGTAGAAATAATATTTGTATAATTCGTCTTATGTTTCTGAACATATATATCTTTTTAAGGTGGGTATTTTTGTAAAAATTATATTATGAAATATATTTGTTTAAGCTACTTCTACATTTTTAGTGGCGACTTTACCCAGTTCAATCTCTCCCAAGCCTCTTTCATATGATTCTTTTATATAACCTATTTCCTCACCAGTTAAGCCGAAGAGCGTAGCTGCATAGGAATCAACAGCTACCATATCAGTACCGGCAATAATCTGACCAACCAGCTTTACATCCCTTGGAGTACCACCATTAGGGCCGTGAGAGGTTAAGGTTCTGTATGCGTCCATTATTACCAGGTTGGGTTTTATTACAGTGGATAAATCTGCCAGCTTCTGATCAATGCGGGTGTGTAGTTGTTCACGTTTGAGAACCAAACCCATAAGGTTCTTTGTGCCAAGGGTGAGTTTAGTCAGTGAATGGTGTTTAGCAATTGGTATATTTATGAGAACATCGGCATCCAGAGCGTCCTGATATATATGCCAGGATTTTAACATTTCACCTTCGGGTATGGACTTTTCCTTAAACTTGCGCTCATCGGCAAATTCCATTGAACCGTCAGCACGATCAACAGCATCCTTTATACCGCTTCGCGAATACGTTATACGAGCAGAATTTACCGGATAATCTATAACTTTAACCTTTTTAGCACCGGCTTCTTTGCACATTTCAACAACGGCTTCCACCACATATGGATTTGTATTCGCCGCTTGTTCCGGGGTTCGATTCCAGCCGATATTGGGTTTAACAAGTACAGTATCTTTTTTACTTACAAATCTACCCATACCACCTAATGCAGCTACAGATTCCCTTGTAACTTTTTTAATAATTTCCGGTTCCGGGCCTTTTTCAATATTACCCTGGGCAACTACCATTATAGTATTTGTCGCGACTTGTGCTAAAGCTTGTTTATCAGGTATGATAATGGAGTTAGATGATTGTAGACCATATATACCTGCACTGGCAACAGCCAATCCCTTGATAAAATCCCTGCGATTTATTTTTTCTGACATATATTCACCCCAATTTTTTATTCAAAGTTCGAGCCTTCTCAGAAATTCCTAAGCGGAAAGTCAAAAATCTGAAAATTGTTGCTGCTATATACGGCAATACAGGATCGGCGATTTGACACATCAACATAATAACAGTAAAAGCGGGATTGATCTCCGATCCCCAGATTCCGAGAACCCTTGTCAATAAAGGGTCTATAATTTCTGAGAAAGCTCAGTTCTATAGAAGATTTACATAACGACTGGATTCCTGCCTTAGCAGGAATGACAGTATTGAAGTTTTGTATTACTGTGCTAAATGTTTTAATCACTAAATTTGGAAGAATCTATTTTGTTAGTAAATTAAGTATTATGGCTACCATAATAGAAAACAAACACTGTTATTCAGGTATTCCGCAACGTAAGAACATGGCAAAATAAAACCACGAAATGATTAATCATTTCGTGGTTTTATTTTGCCATGTTAGTTTTCAGGAGAATTGCTTTCGATTACCATTCCTCTACAATGCTGCTTACAATATCTGCCGCCACTTCATCAATAAGCTTTTCCTTAGCCTCTGGCAAAGTTTCTGGCGGTTCACTCCGGTCAGAAACAACATAGAAGTCGTGGAACTGCTCGTAATTTTTTTCGTTTCGGAGTATCTTGTTACGCTTAAGGTCTTCAAATACAAAAGACATTACTATAAACAAGCGATATTGTTCTGGTTGACCATTTTGATCCAGACTTATGGGCAGGATTTCATATTCCTTTATTGTCGCTGTAAATATGGAATCCGTACCTTCTCCCCATGTTCTGGAGAATTCGTCTCTGATCGCGTCTGCCAGATCCTCCTCAAGTCCATATTCAACTGTTTCATTGTTTATGGGTGATATTGTTACTGTTCTTATATGTCTGAGAAGGTCTGATCTGGATCTATAGCCACATCCAGAAAAAAGAGCAGATAGTAAAAATGGTAATATGAAAATATGCTTGATTCTTAATTTTAGCATACTTTTACTGAAAGATAATCCTCCTAAAACTAAACAAAGTTTTTACTATGAAACAACAGGTTTTTCCCAAGAAAGTTGAGCTGCTAACCTTAATTTTGGATTAATATCCCTTAACTCAACATATTCATCGGTTTTATAAAACTGTTGATTCATAGCACCACCGGGCTGAAAATCATCGTTTGGAGTAGTAGCTTTCTTTCTGCCGACTTTGTAAAACCATCCGCTTCTGAGAGCCCATATGAAAATGGCTGCCAGAATTACCAGTATAACAACTAGGATTATTGTCATCCATTTGCTACCTAGAAATCCAGAACTTTCTTGTCCGCTTCCCATACCTTCCTCCTTACTATCAGCGTCTTCTATCCTTTGGCAACCTTAATGCCTTTCGGGGACGCTTGCCTTGAGGTTTTGAACCGTCGTTATCTATTGCCGCTTTCCTGCTCAGGTTAAGTCTACCAAGCTTATCAATCTCAACAAGCTTAACTGTAACCTCGTCACCGGTATTAATAACATCCTCAACTTTTCTTACATAACCATCTGCCAGTTCGGAAATATGAAGTAGGCCTTCTTGTCCGGGAAGGATCTCAACAAAAGCTCCATAATTAGTTACGCTTGTTACTTTACCATTATATATTTTACCGACTTCCGGTTCTTCTGTAAGAGAACGTATGGTTTCGATTACATTTTCAGCAGCTTCTCTATCGATGGAAGCAATGTTTACTGTTCCATCGTTTTCAATTTCGATTTGTACCTCAAAATCGTCCTGCATTTTCTTTATAACTTTTCCGCCCGGACCAATTACATCTTTTATTTTATCTACAGGTATAGTTATTGACACAATTCTTGGTGCGTAGAGGGATATATCGCTTCGAGGTTCTGCGATGGCATCAGCCATTTTATCCAAAATATAATTTCGGGCTTCCTTGGCCTGCATCATAGCCTGGAGCATTATCTCCTTTGTTACCCCCTCGATTTTTATATCCATTTGTACGGATGTAATACCATCTCTGGTACCCGCGATCTTAAAGTCCATATCACCCAGGGCATCTTCTACACCAACCATATCAGTCAGAATCGCTATTTTATCACCCTCTTTGACCAGTCCCATACCAATACCCGCTACAGGTTCTTTTATAGGAACACCAGCATCCATAAGAGCTAATGTAGCTACGCACACGCTTGCCATAGATGATGATCCGTTGGATTCCAGAACTTCTGATACAACCCGTATTGCATAGGGGAATTCTTCTTCATCGGGCATAACCGGGCCCAAAGCTCTTTCAGCCAGAGCTCCATGTCCAATTTCCCGACGACCTGGTCCTCTGATAGGTCGAACTTCACCAACGCTAAATGGTGGGAAGTTATAATGAAGCATAAAACGTCGCGTCCATTTACCTTCCAGGTCTTTAATAAGTTCTTCGTCTCCCGAAATACCCAGGGTAATAACACCCAGAGCCTGAGTCTGACCACGAGTAAATAAAGCTGAGCCATGAGTCCGTGGGAAAACACCGATTTCACAGCTTATCGGTCTTATTTCTGATAGACTACGTCCATCCACGCGGCTTTGGTTTTCAAGGATAGATTTGCGCATTTCTTCTTTTTCTATCTTGG
>WJIO01000281.1 GCA_014730235.1 Candidatus Poribacteria bacterium | reverse complement strand
TAATGAATTGCGAGTCCAACAAAGAAATACACAAAATTCAGTTGAAGAAACCGAAAGCAACATTGCTGTATTAAAAGAAAGACGATCAAATTTACAAAAGCAGCAAAAGCAGGCGGCAGAACATATGGACAAGCTGAAAAAGCAGTTGGATGAATCAGAAACACAAATTGTTGGGGTCAATGTAGAACATGGTAAATTACAGGAAAGTATATCTACTCAGGAAAAAGAATTAAACATGGCACAGAATCGCGCTGATGAAGTTACCCAACATGCCACCGACGCTGAAAAAGCTGTTGAAGACCTTAAAACCCAGACAATAAATCTGCTTAACAGGAAAGCCAAAGCCCAGAATGAGCTTTCATCTGCTGATGGTCGACTGGATTATCTCATAGCCAGGTCTGAACGTCTTTTGACTAACGCTCAGAATTATCGCAAGGAAAAAGCTGGTCTTAAAAATGAATTGACAAATCTTCAGAAAAATCTCGATGAAAGCGAAAGCCAGATTAAATCCCTCAGGGATAAACAGGATGAAATTGAAAAACGACGCAGGGAATTGCAATCCAGGGTAGAACATAAGGAAAAAGAATTTCGGGAGCTTGAACGTCAAAGGAACGCAAAATCATCCCGATTGCAGTCTTTACAAGAACTCCAGCAGGCCTATGAGGGCTACAGCACAGGAGTAAGGAACATACTGGGTAAAGCTAAAAAATCAAAAGACTCATCTTTTCATGGTATATGCGGCACTGTTGCTGAAATAATACGAACACAGCCGAAATATGAGCTTGCTCTTGAATCTGCCCTGGGGAACAATGTCCAGGGAATTGTTATGGATACTCTTGATGACTCCCTTAATGTCCTGGAATATCTAAGGAATTCAAAAAACGGAAGAGCAACCTTGTTTTCCCTGGAAAACATGAAAAATGAAAATACTCAGAACCAAAACCCCTTGATCGATGGTATACTGGCATCTGAATTGGTGGAGTATGATGAAAAATACAAATACCTTATAAGCTATTTGCTGGACAAAACTTTCATTGTCAAGGATATAACCACAGCTATATCCCTGTTAAAATCAATACTGGATGATAATAAGAATGATATTAAATTCGTAACCCTGGATGGTCAGGTTATATTATCCAATGGAAGCATTACAGGAGGAACAGGCTCTGAAAGCGCTGGATTATTAAGAAGGTCAAGGGAAATTGATGAATTAAAGAAACAGTTAGTCCAATCAGATAATAATCTAAAAAAGCTAAATAATCAACTTTCAGAAATGAAAAAACAGGTCAGTTCTCTGAGAAAAGAGCATGAAGAAATCACCAGAGATATTCAAAAAAGGCAGATCAAATATACAGGTGTTCAGAAAGACGTATCCCAAAGTCAGCAGCGTCTTGACAGGCTTGATAAAGAGATATCAGTGATAAACTCAGAATCCGGTGAGCTTGAAAGGGAGATAGTAAAGCTGGAACAGAATAAAGAGCGATTGCAGGAAGAAGCTCAGAAGCTGGAAAAACAAAGCGCGGAAATTACAAAAAAGATAAATATTCTTCAGGAAGAATACCGACAAAAAGCCCAACAGCGTGATGCTTTTTTACAACAATGCACAAATATGAAAGTCCAGCTTGCCTCAAAAAAGCAGCAGGTCAAAGGTATACAGGAAAGGTTGAAATCCCTGGAAAGAGATCGAGATAAGATAGCTCAAAATCTGGATTCATATCAGAAGTCGGTTACATCCGACAAAGATGCCGTAACTGAAATAGAAAGCCAGATAAAGACAAAGGAAAATTCACTTGAAAAGCTTTTCCAGAAGAGGACGGATATAGAAAAGGAAATATCTCGTAATGAATCCATACGCCAGAAAGCCCAGGTAGATTTAACCAAGGGTGAAGCTTCTCTCAAAGATTACCGGAAGGAATCAGACCAGATTAAACAAGAAAAGTACCAGTTGGAAGTAACCAGAACACAGTTACAGTTGAACCTGGATTCACTGGTAAACCGAATGCAGGAGAGATATGGCATCTCTCTGGACGATCTAAAAAAACAGGATGAAAAAGAATTGACTTATGAAGAGAATGAGGAGGATTTAGTCAACAGGATAGAGGAAATTCGCCAGCGTATGGAGAAAATGGGATCGGTAAACCTAGCGGCTGTGGATGAATATAACAGGCAGAAAGAAAGATATGACTTGCTGGTAACCCAAAAGGAAGACCTGACAAAAGCAAAAAATTCATTGTATAATATTATCCAGAGAATTAATAGGGAATCCAGAGATCGTCTTCAGGAGACCTTCGAGTCTGTAAACACGAACTTTCAGGAATTATTCAAACAACTTTTCGGCGGCGGACAGGCAGAACTGGTTATGGTAGGAGAGGAGGATGTTCTGGAATCAGGTGTGGATGTAATAGCCCGACCTCCTGATAAAAAGCCCCAATCCATAGCCATGTTATCTTCCGGCGAAAGAACCCTTACAGCTATTGCCATACTGTTCGCCCTTTTCAGAATAAAACCAAGTCCATTCTGCCTTCTGGATGAGGTGGATGCAGCTCTGGATGATGCCAATGTGGGACGTTTCACCAGTATGCTGAAGGAATTTTCCAGAAACACACAATTTGTTATAATAACACATAACAAAAGAACTATGGAGATTGCCAACGTGTTATATGGTGTTACTATGGAAGAATCGGGAATATCAAAGCTGGTGTCTCTGAAAATAGATGACGAAAAACAGGAGAGCACTTCTCAAGCGGCAGCGAATGACTGATATTCAGGTTTGGAGGTTATTAATTAACCATGACAAATTATCCAGATGGAAGCAATGACGAAAGCTGGGATATAAGCAAAAGACCACATACCAGGGAAAAACTGGAGATACTCAGAAAATGCTTTGATGTCTGGCTTACAATATGGAATGGAATATTGAGAAAACAGAACTGGGTGGCCAAAAACTGGTATGTTATAGACCTTTTTGCTGGAAGAGGTTATTATTCTGACAGAGGCAGTGAAATCAGCGGCTCTCCATTGATATTCCTGGAGGAGATAGCCCAAAAAGCTGATAGACTGGAACCGGGTCTTCATATAAATTTATTCTTTATCGAAGGCAAACAGAGTAATTATGATATTCTAAGATATCGAATAGATAAAATCATTAAAGATAACCCTCAACTGATCGATATAGTCAGGATAAGCTGTTATAACGAAGACTGCAATAATCATGTGGATGAAGTCATACGCCAGATAACAAATTCCAGCAAAAATCCCATCTTTACTTTCATTGATCCCTACGGAATAAAGATTAGAAGAAATACTGTTGAAAAACTTGTAAGATTGAGAAACCCAAAAGATATAATCCTCAATTATATGCTGGAAGGAATACGAAGGACAACAGGCATAGCAAAAAAAGTTTACGGTGGTTTCGATGTATCTTCTCAGGAAAAAAAATCTGTTGATACTTTGCTGGAATTTATTGGCGAGGACATTGATATTGTAGACACCGAAGGTAACAGGATTCTGGATGTGGATTTGCTTCAGGATTATGTTGATGCAGTTTTTATCTCCCACAATCTGGAAGTCGTGGTTTATGATATGAAATATCCCAGCAGAAACGATATAATATACTATCTTTTGTTCGCATGTAAAAATGAAAAAGTCGCTAATGTCGTTCATGATATATATGCAAGACAGAAGCGCAATCAGAGCGAACCTTTGCTTCCTATATTCGGCGAAGATTATTACAGGGATAGTATAATGAGATTTGCTAAGATAAGCAGAAACAGGAGATAACAATTTGATTCAGAAAATAACGAGAAAATCTCTCCTGTATAAATCAAACGTTGAATACGGAAACTGGACTATAAATCACGTTTCAGGATGTATGCACGGGTGCAAATTTCCATGCTATGCCTACATGCTGAGCAAGAGATTTGGCAGAACAAAGGACTATAATGACTGGAGAAAACCAAAACTCGTTGCAAATGCCTTGCAAATATTGGAAAAAGAAATAAAAAGATATGGAAAAGAACTGGACCTGGTGCATCTATGTTTTATGACTGATCCGTTTATGTATGATTCGGAAAAAGAGGCGTTAGTTCCGGAAGTTCTTGATATGACATTGAAAATCATAAAAAGGCTGAACAGAGAAGGTATAAGGGTAACAACTCTTACAAAAGGAGTTTATCCTGATAATCTTTTAAGCCGGCAACTTATGCCTGATAACGAATACGGTATAACCCTTGTATCGTTGCAGGAAAAATTCAGAAAAGAATTTGAGCCTTTTTCTGCATCCTACCAAAAAAGGATACAATACCTGAAAAATCTTTATGATTCAGGAGCAAAAACATGGATTAGCATAGAGCCATATCCAACACCAAACCTTGATCCGGGTTCTGTGAATATCGTGAAGCTTCTGGAACGTGTAAGCTTTGTGGATAAAATAATATTTGGTAAGATGAATTATAACATCGATGTTTCCAAATTCAAGAGCAATAATAATTTTTATAAAACAAAAGCCGGTGAGGTAATAAATTTCTGTAAAAAAAATAACATTCAATATCATATTAAAGCCGGTACTCCTTACAGCAGTAAAGATACAGAAAGTATATTTCAGAATTAAAGAGAATGAATGAGCATTTTTTTTCAGAAAAGTTTTTCATTTTCACAACACTTAACACTGAAGAACCAAAAGTCATTGATATATATAAGTTAGTGGAGTTTTTTGATGTATAAAAAAATAATACTGGCTTCGGCATCACCCAGACGCAGACGTTTACTCAAGCAGATTGGTTTCGAATTTGAGGTTATACCAAGTAAGATCAAAGAATATAATATATATCCAGGTTATCCCTATGCTAACGCAGAGGGTCTTGCCCTTTTAAAAGCTCAGGATGTGGCAGTGAACATGGATGATGGGATTATAATAGGTGCTGATACCCAGGTTTTATCGGATGAAGAAGCTCTGGGGAAACCCGAAGATGAAGCGGATGCCTTTCGTATGCTGAGTAAACTGGAAGGCAAAACCCACACTGTAATAACCGGCGTGGCTTTGATGGACGCTGCAACGGATCAAATAGAAACATGGGTAGAAGAAACTTTAGTTAAGTTCCGAAGCCTGGAGGAAAATGAAATACGCTCCTACATCGCTACAGGAGAACCTATGGGAAAGGCAGGAGCGTATGGTATTCAGGGAAGAGCGGCGGCTTTTGTCAATAGAATAGAAGGCTGCTATTTTAATGTTGTGGGCTTACCATTATCAAGTCTTGTTCAGAAAATCAGGAAGTTGATGGAATAAATGATCTTATAACAATATCTTTCCGGGCACTTTGATACCAGGAATCATACATTTTTTGCTCTTTTTGCCTGAGAAGCTGATCCCGGATAGCATTTTTTTCTTCATCATTTTGTGCGATTTCACTCACATCTGCGTCTTCATATTCTATGAGCTTTATAATATACACAGAATTCCGACCTTCCAAGGGACCGGCAACCTCATCTTTTTTCATCCCAAAAGATTTAAGCATTACTTCCTTTGAGTTTACCGCACCGGATTTTGCTCGAATGTAACCTCTTTCATTTAATGTAAAAGGTTCAGATTCGATAGCTTCTAAATCGTTATTTTCCGCTACCTTTTCAAATTCTTGGTTATTATTTAATTCTGCCATAATTGCTTTTGCCTTGTTAAGAGCAAACTCTTCAGATTTTTCTTTTTTAAGATCGCTTACCACTGTATCCTTAACCTCAGAAAGCTCGGGTATACCACCGGGTTTTTTAGCTATGAGTTTAAAAATAAAATACCCCATAAGTCTATCACCATAAGATGTGACATCAACCAGATTACTGATCTCACCTTCTTTTAGTTTAAAGGCTTCATCAGCGACTGCCTTATAGGTATAATTAGGACCAATTTGAGGTATAAAATCATTTTTAGCGAAAAAACCTGTTTCCTGCACTTTTAATTCCAAATCCGGATTTGCATCTACAGCAGCCTGCAGGCTTTCCTCGGACATAATTGTATATTGAATGTCGTCAGCCTTTTGTCTTGCTTCCACTGACGCCTGATCCTCTTTGAGTTTTTTAACAATCTGTGCTTTAACTTCTTCCAGGGGTTTAGTTTGAGAAGCTTTTTTGTCTTCAACTTTTAACACATGATAGCCAAAGACAGTTTCAACCACACCACTTACTGAACCCGGAGAAAGGGAAAAGGCGGCATTTTCAAAGGGTTAAACCATTTTACCTCTTTCAAAATATCCCAGATCCTCATGTTTAACCTCAAAGGGTTCATTGGCAAACTTTTCAGCAATAGCCGGGAAATCCGCATTGGGCTTTTTAGCTTCTCCAAGGATATTTTCCGCGAGGGCTCTGGCTTTCGTTTTGTCCTCTGTTGATGCTGAAGAATCAATCCTGACTAATATATGACGCGCTTTAACTTTTTCTGGTTCGAAATATTCCTCTTCCTTGTTGGCTTCATAATAGCTCTTCACTTCAGCATCGGGAATCTGTATTTTATCCTCAAAAATCTTGGGATCAATTTTAATAAAGCTTATATTAACCTTATCTTCTACTTTATAATCGAGAATATTTTCCTTGAAATATTCCTCAATTTCTGCATCAGAAGCCTTAACTTCTTTTCTAAAATCAGAATGTTTCAATTCTATGTATTTGATTGTAGCTTTTTCATTCTGTTTTTTATATTCCTGCTTTATCTCCAGATCCGAAACCAACGCAGAGCCGCTTATTACTTCCTTGAGTTTGGAAATACGAACAGCATTTTCAACTTCCTCTGAAAATTCTTCTGGAGTAATTTTTCCGTAGGTTGACAGCAGATATTTAAATGTGTTCTGGTTCAATTTGCCATCCTGAGATTTTGCCATGGAATAGTAGGGATATAGTTTAACTCTTGATGCGGCTTCATCGGGCATAATATATGGAAATTCTCTGATGGCCTTATCAAGTTCCCATTTACTTACATATATACGTCTTTTATCTGCCTCCTGAAGTAATAAAGCATATTTTGTAATAGAATCAATGGCTTCCTGGTCAAAGTCTATATTTTTTGCATATGTATTAAAATTGTCTTTATATTGAAATCTGGCAATTTCAATAGTGTTTTCCCGCACACGCTGAAATTCTTCAAGATCCACGTTATAATCACCAACCCGCATTATTATCCCTGCTGAACGAGCACAACCGGGCATACTTACCAGAAGACTTACTGGCAGGGATTTAACGATCCATTCGAATCCAATAGTGCGACCGCCTACAAAGAAAAGCCCAGCAACAAAAAATATGGCAACGAACCACATAAGGAACTTAAGCTTCTGTCTGATAAAATTCATCATGATGGTTTAATCTCCTTGTCATGATGGTCTTACACACTCTTATTATTCTCTATATTTTAATCCAAAAATTTGAGGATGGTAGACCAATAAACTATATTTAATGTTTGAAATATTGATATAATGATAACTCATAATGCGTTTCTTTTCAAGCTTTTCTTATGAGTAGAACCTGTCCCAAATTACTCATTTGGGACAGGTTCTACTGGCTTATGTCTAAATACCCGTTTTTATTATTGATCCATAAATTGAAATCTGTTAGAATTCCGATAAAAGATAACGTGAATAAAATTGACAAAATTTAAAATTTCTGACTGAAGGGGGATGATTTTTATGTGTAAAAAATCATTGCTTATTTCAATACTTTTATTTATCCATTTTTGCCTTACTGTCTTTGCTGATGACATTATTTACGTTGCTGAGAACAGCGATCCACCCTATCTTGGCACATCTGAAAATCCCTTTATTCGCATACAGGATGCCATTGATGCAGCCGCTGATGGCCAAACTGTGCTTGTAAGGGATGGAGTGTATAGAAGAATTGGTAACAGGAATATTGATTTTAAAGGCAAAGCCATTACCATCAAGTCGGAGAATGGGCCGGAAAATTGTATTATTGATGTTACTCCAACGCAAAACGATGACCCCGTTTATAACAGGGGTTTTATTTTTCAAAATGCAGAGGGCAGGGATTCAATACTCCATGGCTTTACTATAAAAAAGGTGAGACTTAGTAATACTAATATAAGTTTTGGCGGTGGTATTCTTTGCTATTCCTCACCGACTATTAAAAACAACATTATAACCGACAATTCAAATTTAGATACCCAGACTAAGGGTGGCGGTATGTTTTTATCAGGAAGCGGTTGCTCTCCATTGATAATTAATAATATTATCCATGATAATTCGGCCAGTGAGGGTGGAGGAATTTACTGTGAAAATGATGCTTCGCCGGAAATGATCGGAAACATTATAAGCAGTAACGGAGCGGATGATGGAGGGGGCATAAAAATTCAGCAGGCAGTTGTATTAATGGCAGGTAATATCATAAAGAATAACTTTGCTTATGATGATACGGATTGGGTTTACAACGGAGCGGGGATTACATGTATTGATTCTACGCTTAATCTAATAAACAATACTATCGCGGAAAATGCCACAGAAAACGGTAACCCACCATCCCGTCATTCTATATTTTTCCAGAATTCTGAGTCGACAATATTAAATACAATTATCTTTAACACTGAACATACATTCATACGTCTTAATGAATCAATCGTTGATATTTCCTACTCGAATATTCATAATACCGACGAATATACTCCAGATATGCAGGACAATTTTATTGTAAATAACAGCACTCTCAACTGGCTTGATGGAAATATTGGCAAAAAACCACTTTTCGCAGGGCCAGGTGATTATCACCTTTCAGATTACAGCCCGTGTATTGGTGCAGGTTTTCCTGATGATGATATGCCCATAGAAGATTTGGATGGTAAACAACGCCCTTATCCAGCAGGCTCAATGCCGGATATGGGAGCTTATGAAAATGATCTGCCCGAGTCTTTACCTTATATCTATGTATCCACCGCAGGGGATGATGTAAACGGCGACGGCAGACCGGAGAACCCCTATAACACAATTCAAAAAGGTATAGATGAGGCAACTGATGGCAAGATTGTAGTTGTGCAGGATGGTACTTATAAAGGAAAAGGTAATTGGGATATAGATTTTAAAGGGAAGGCCATTACCGTAAAGTCAGAAAATGGGCCGGAAAATTGTATTATTGATGTCTTTCCAGAAGAAGATGCTAGCCCTTATACGGATTATCATAGGGGGTTTATTTTCCAGAATGGAGAAGACCGACATTCGGTACTTGATGGATTTACAATTAAAGGAGCCTGGCTTATCAAGCTGGGTATGCATACCGGTGGAGGTATTTACTGCACTTCCTCGCCAACTATAAAAAATAATGTTATAACTGATAATATAAGTTCAGGTACTCTCACCAGAGGCGGTGGAATTTTCTTATCAGGAAGCGGTTGTTCTCCATTGATAATTAATAACTTTATTCATGATAACTCGGCTAATACAGGTGGAGGAATTCACTGTAGATACGGGGCATCACCGGAAATAATTGGAAACGTCATAAGCAACAACGGAGCGGATACCGGAGGAGGTTTATATATCGAAGATGCTTCCGTATTTATGGCGAATAACCTTATTATTAATAACTATTTACCGGTCTGGATATATGCGGATTTTTTCCCTGGAGCAGCCATAACCTGTCATCATTCTTCACTTACTCTAATCAACAATACTATCGCTGGAAATTCAATAGGATATACAAGTCCAGATGATACTTATATTATATCTTTGATGGGGTCGGAATCAACAATAATCAATACAATAATCCGGAATAGCGGCATTTCAGAAATAGGCGCTGTAGAATGGAATTCCAGGGGATCAGTCGTTGATATTTCTTATTCAAATATCCAGAATATGCAGGAAAGCGTTGTCGGTAGTGGCACAGTAAACTGGCTTGATGGAAACATAGACGCAAACCCCGCGTTTGTAGACCCGGATAACGGCGATTATCACCTTTCCAATAACAGCCCATGTATCGGCTCAGGATTATATTTAACGGAAGCTGATTCTATATATATGCCCTTGGAAGATCTGGACGGCAATCCACGACCAAATCCACCGGGTACTGACCCGGATATGGGAGCTTATGAAAGCCCATTGGCATTGCAAAATGTCAATATTCCGTTGATTATACAGTCTTTCTCGCCAGTAGACCTTATAGTTACAGACCCATGTATGAAAACTATTGACCTGAATAATTCTGAAATCCCCCGGGCTGTTTATAAGCAGACTCAAGCTGGAGCGGTTGACAGCATATTTATACCCGATGCAATTATGGGTAATTATTCCATCAAGGTGATACCTGAACCGGGAGCAGATCCAAATGATACCTATAAACTGGAAGTCACTCGTGGCAATGAATCAGTCATACTGGCACAAGATGCTAAGATACAGGATATTCCAGAAGAACCTTATGTGTATTTCAACTCCATACACAGTCTTAACCGGGGATGGAACCTGATTTCACTTCCACTGATGCCGTCAGACACATCTCCCGACGTGGTTCTGGATTCTATTGATGGCAAATACAGATCAATCTGGGCTTATGATCCAGTTGCAGGATGGACTATACACTTCCCTGAAGGCTTAAGCAATATGACTGAGATTATCCCGGGTCGGGGTTACTATATTGATATGGCTGAACCCGGGATGCTGAAAATGGATGGAACATCACTGGAAAATACAAACATTTTCCTGAAAGGCAATGAATGGAACATGGTGGGGTATAGTTCCACAGAGGCTAAAAGCGCTGCTGAGTGTATGAATTCAGTGGTAGATGAAATTGATTCGGTGTGGAAATTTAACATCAACGCGGGTTGGTTAATATATATTCCTTATTCTCCGGAATGGGTAAACAGCCTGACGTGTATGGGTCCCGGTTATGGTTACTGGATATGGGCTAAAGAAGACTGTGAATGGGATTTAAATGCCCCTACCGCTATGGCTGCGCCGTCTCTGGCTATGAGAGAACATCATTTTTCCAAAGATATACCTGATATCCCTCAAAGGATATGGGGACGGGTTCAGGTAGACGGAGAAGATATTGCTGATAAAGATGCTGTTGTTATAGTAAAGGTGAATGATGAAATAAAATCTGTATGCAATTTATATGATGGTTTCTACAGTGTAAATGTGCCTGTAGATAAGGAATTTGAATTATTTGTCTACATAGAAGATTACACAATAAAAGCTGCTGCACCACCGACCGTAGATTTTGGACAGGTAACACGCTTTGATCTGTCTATAACGTTCCCGCCAAAAAAAAGCGCGGCTTATCAGAATTATCCAAATCCCTTCAATCCAGAGACATGGATACCCTATCATTTAAGTGAAGATGCCCATGTTGAGATTAAGATATACTCTTCAACAGGTCAACTGGTGCGCACCCTGAATCTGGGTCAGAAAACAGTTGGATACTACGTGGCTAAGGACAAAGCCGCATACTGGGATGGCAAGAATGAAGTGGGTGAGAAGGTTGCCAGTGGAGTGTATTTTTACAGTATAAAAGCAGGTGATCTGAGTGCTATAAGGAAGACTGTCCTGGCAAAATAGAATAAATAATTGTAGTGCCATAATATATTATGGCACTACAATTATTTATACACTGAAAATCACCGGGCTTCTGCATTAACCCTTTCCACCAGAGCGTTCATATAACCAATACTGTAGGCTGTACCGACTCTATGGTTTTCAGCCATTCTTGGTATATGGTCGGGTATTGCAATCCCCTTGAAATCTACATCCCGCAGGGCTTTCATGACTTTATACATATCCATATAACCGTTGTCCAGGAATGTCTCAACAAAATGAGGCAAAGGCTTGTCAACGTTTCTGAAGTGGACTTTAAAGAGCTTATTTATCCCGCCGAAGTATTTTATAGTTTCCAATACATCTTTACCCATCAATTCACCGCCTTCAAGCCAACATCCCACACAGAGACACATACCGACATTAGGACTATCAGCTATTTCCAAGGCTTTTTTGTATCCATCGAAGCTGCTGAAAATACACCGGGGAATTCCTCCCAATTCAGGAACAGGAGGGTCATCGGGATGTATACCGATCAACACACCGGATTCTTCAGCTACCGGGGCCACGTTTTTGATAAAGTAAGTGTAGTTATCCCATATTTCTTCTTCGGTGTATTCCCGGTCGTGGGTCATTGGCATTTCAAAAGTTTGTCCACCCCAGTGCCCCTGTTTTGCTTTAGACAGGTCAAAAGCCCTGGCCATAGCTCCACCCCTGGTCTTTTCTGGGTCAGTGCTCCATATACCGTTACCCATGTGGGCATAGGTTGTATAAGGTATCCCAGCTTTACCCAGTGCCCGGATATAGCGTTTATATTCTTCGACTTTTTCATCCCTGTTGGGCAGATTTAATACAATAGCATCCTGGTTATGGACGCTGGAATTACCAAAGCAATATATCTTTAGTTCTGCTGTTTCAAACTTTTTACGACAACTGGCAAAATATTCATAATTTGCATTTCTTGCATCTGTCCACATTGCCAGATATTTCACGCCCATTTGATTGACAAAAGCCATTTCATCCTGATTGGCTTCAGGTGAAATCTGGGCTGCAACTTTAATTCCCGGTTCAATTTCAGGTAGCATGTTTGTTTCATCCTCCGCTTTGTGCAGGTTTAACAAATGTTTTAAAGTTTTTTAGATTCTTCGTCCTACCTAATCCTGGGATTTCCAGGCGATACAATTCAAAGCAAATCGTTTTAGAGAACCGCTTTTAATTATTATAGCTTCAGGATTTAAAACAGTTGAATACATAGTTAGCAATGAAATTACATCCAGTAATGAACGATAACCTGACATTCCGGATATATCAATATAAATTTTTGTAAAGTCTTTATCCATGTCCAGAGCTGCTTTGACATCAAATCCATCAAGAACCTGAAAATTTAACTCAGGTCGTCTTTCCTGGGCCTGTTTAATACATTTTTCGCTTATATCTGTTCCAATAACTTCCTTGCAGTATTTTGCCAGAACTTCTGTAGTTGTTCCC
>WJIO01000280.1 GCA_014730235.1 Candidatus Poribacteria bacterium | reverse complement strand
GTGGTAGGTGAGTTCGTTATTCGGTCTGATAATATGATTCTCCGATGGTTCGACCTTGACTGCGTTAAGGAATTTTTTTGTTTCAGATTCCCACTGTTTCACGAGATGGGGCGGAACGACTATCAAAACAGGATACTGGTTTATCTGAGCCAGCCATGACAGTGCTATTACCGTCTTTCCCAAGCCCATTGAATCCGCCAGAAGAGCCCGTCTGTTGTGCATTAGAAAGGCAAGCCCTTCTTTCTGGAATTCCCTGAGTTCGCCGTTGAATCCCGCCGGGTTATCCAGCTTTATAGGTCTTTGGGAGATCTCGATTCTTTTCTTTACATGGGCGACTGTCTTCTGGTATGCCTTTTCCCAGTCATTTTGATTTTCTATCTCCAGGGGGTATCGCATCATCAGCCAGTTTAGGTCGGCAAGGATACGCTTTGTAGCGTAGAAACGGGCAACTCCCCTGCCCTCGCCTTTGCATCCGGGGAACAGTTTCTTGGCAAGCTGGACCACCTGCGGTTCTCCGTGTATCTCCCAGGCATCTTCGGTCTTTACGAGTTTTCCATAAATACGGTCTGTCTTCCTGATTCTGTCGAGGTATTGCGGGATCAAAGGGCGACACCCCAGAGTCTGTTAAGGGAGACTATCTTCACAGGTTTGTCGCAGATTGTTTTTGGGATGTTGGTGTTCTTTTCAAGTACGATTATCACGCCTTTTATTATTGCAAGGGATGCGTATCTTTCTATCTGGCTTATCAGCTTACCTCTGGCGGGACGGCGTTTCTTAACCTCCACAGCGATATCTTCCACAAGGAAATCAAGACGAAAGCGGGGGGCAACTTTTATCTCTCTTTGATAGGGGATGCCGCTTCCCCTGAACTGCGATTCTATCTCGTCCTGGATTTGTATCTCCTCCATTGTTCTTTTGATTCTGATATGTGAGAGTGCTTCACAGATGGTGCGGATTGATTCGGATTCCTTCATAGTTCATCAGTCTTGTTCATTGAATAAAAAAAAGAGAAAAACGCTCCAATGACAGAACGCTTCTTCTAACTTAGATCTACTCAGTGTTGTCCTTCAACATAAGATACTCGTAGGCCTTCGCCAGCACGAGCCGGGCTTTCGGCAGGTCGTTTGAATTAAGCGAATTGGTGCTTTTCCAGTTCCCTTCTTTGTCCTTGTATCTTTTCTCCAGGACAATCGAATGATATGATTTCGATTCATCCTTCCCTGTGTTTTTCCATATTGTCACAGCAATTCCGCCAGCGACAAATTTCTTTTCTGGGTGGTTACTCATTTTCTTTTACCTCCGTGTTATCTATCCAAAATCGTGTAGTCCAATATCTACCCTCTTTTCTTGTCACGCTTTTTATCTCTCCAGTCTTTGCCATCCTTAACAATACCATATAAGCGGTTTGGTAACGAACCTTCACAATTCCAGCGAGTTCCTTTGCTGTGAGTCTTTGATTCGGCCGTTCCAACAGTGCATCATAAAGTTGTTGCCGCCCCATCTTTCATCGTTGAATTGTATTCTCGATTCTAAAACCGTATTTTACATACTCACTCGGAATAACTTTTTTCTCTGATGGATTCAATGATTCCGCCAATGTCCTCTGGCTGTGGCCCAGTTCTTTGTGGATTTTCATGTGCTTATTGTAGTCCTCCTTATAGGCAAAGCTGACGTCACATATTTCGCAGGTATAGGGCCAGATGTCCCGACCTGGAATTGGGTATTGCTCGTAAGCCATTCATATCTTTTCTCCCCAAACATTAATCCCATATGGCTCCAAAAGCTTGTTCCAATAACCTTCCGTTTCATATTTCTGCATCTTTCCTCTTACCCCTTGATTGCTTAGATGATCCAACAGTTCTTTCGATTCAAAAAGAACAGAACAAATACATCCAGGCACGGTACAATCAAACCAGGTTCCGCAAAACTTTTGTTCATAGGTCTGTTTTTCCAGTGGCCTTACTTCCATCGTTTTTCCGTGTCCTGCTGGACATTCTGGAATTTCCATTGGTGGGATTGGTATATCGGTCATTTTACCACCGCATCAACAGTGGTCTAGCCCTGATATATATCTGTTCGGTGACTTCCAGATCCCTTTTCAGGTATTCTTGGAGTTTGTCTATCTTTCCCTGCCAGAATAGCTTTGGCGAGTCTTTGCCGGAACCTAATTTCTCCGGAATCCCAAGGGCTTTTGCCATATCGTTGAGAGAGGGAGTTTTCTGTCCTTCTACCTGGCCTAATTCAATCTGAAGGTCTATGTGAGATTGCATTTCCATGATATGGTCTATTAGAGCGGACCTTATCCGAAGATCTCCAATTACTCTGTCATGTATCAATGTTCGCACCTTTAGGAAGGGAAAGTCAAAGCCGTCACCGTTCTTTGTGATAATCGTAGGGCATTCCTCTGACAAACCTTTTTCTGTTATTTTCATAATCCAGTCCCAGAATTTCTTGAGTATGATGGATTCGTCCTCGTCATAGAATATTATTGGCTCTTCACCTACTGGCTTTACGCCAATCATTGTTATTCTGTCCCCTCTCCAAGGGTCTAGACCTGTTGTTTCAATGTCTAATACATATTTTCCTTCTTCGATCATTTGTATCACCTTTTTTCATCACAATCCTAACAGTGTCATATTTTTCCATCAGATTGGATATTAATTTCTGGATTTCTTTGTCATTGCCAGTGAATTTCTGTAGTTTTTCCGAAGTATTGCTTCTGAATTTTATTGTCCATGTCATTGTTTCACCAGTATAATTTACCGATATGTCTTTTCAGCTCCCTTTTCTCGCCTTCTGTAAGCTCCTGTATTGCTCTCTGAGCGATTCCTGAACTAACATCATCATAACATACTATCTGCTCTTTTAACGCCGTCAGTGGGCTGATAACACGCTCAGAAAGAGCAGTCTCAGCATATGCAAGACGGTTCAATGCGGTCTGGAATGTCTCCTGCTGCTGTTGAATATTGGCAAAGGCATCATCCCTTTGTTTCATGCTGTTATCAATTCTGTCCAGAATGGCGGTTATCTTTCCGATAGCGGTTTCATGCTGTTTCTGAGTCTCTTTCAGGGATTCCAGTTCTTCGTTCTGGGACTCCTGCTCTTTCTCAAAGGATTCGGCCATCTGCCTTGTGCTGACAGCTACATCCTCCACAGTATCAATCCTTCCGGCGGATAAGTTCCCATCTATCATCTCATGGTATCTGTCGAAAAGAGAATAACAGTCCTGCTGGCTCCATTTTCTGTCTATGGCTTCTGTTTCGCCGACATATATATTTCCGTTAATATCTTTCAGGTTTTCTTTTCCGGGGGAGTTGTCTATCAGCAGTCTATCTGATCTCAAAGTCATTCCCAATCTGGTGCAGGCGGATGCCAGAGGATCTCCAGGGATTCCATAATGGCTGTGTGTACGGGAGAATGAAGTTTGTATCTTTTTGTCCTTGTCGAATATGCCTATTTTCAAGCCCGGCAGTTCTTTTTTCAAGTAGTCAGAGACTGCAAATGCCAATCTGTTCTTTATTCTGTCGGCTTCTGCGGGATGTGAAGTTATTATCTTCGGGAGAGTTACAAGAAATGATCTCGGGGTCTTCTCTATGAATATCTCGCCTAATTGCGATTCTATCCTGTGAGTGTATGAAGGCCAGTTCCATTTATCAGGATCTCTTCCTTTTTTCCAGCCAATCTCAAGGAGGTTTCCTTCATAGTCCTTTATTATATCGAATTTGAGCTGGTAGAAATGAAGACGGGTGATGGGTTTGCTGATTATCGGGGATTTGTCTTTTTTCAGCCATTGTTCTGCTTCTTTGGTGAGGGAATATGATTTGTAATTCTTGTTGTCTTTCTCTTTGACTAATCCGGCGGATATGAGTTTTTTCAGATGGTATATTATTGTCTTCGGGTGCTTATTTAGTAATCTGGAGAGTTCTTTCCTTGTGATGTGAGGGTCTTTCTGGATTCTCAGGAGTATCTCAATCTGGAACTTGCTGATTTCTGTGTCTTTGCTCCTGGTCATTTTTTAGCTTTGTAAATATACATCATAAACATCAATTACTTTTCTAGCCCATTCTCTATCCTTTTCCTTTGTTTTTTCATTGAGCTTTTCATATGGTTTCCAGTTTTCTCCCCATCGATCTAGCATTTTATCAATTCCCTTTCTGGCCGAATCCAAACTCATATGTAAATTTCTGCCAACCAAATCTTGCCGAATTTGCCTTAATTCCTCAGCAATCGATTTACTCCATGTTTCCCATTGCTTATGTTCCAGATCTGCCAGCATCTCAATTAATTATTCCTCTTGCATCGCCATTTGTATCACCTTTTTTTCTTTTTTAAAGACGTTGCCTTAATTTCAAAATCACAGTATTCGTCAGGGAATATGTATCCTTCAAGGTCTATAATCCACCCACCCTCGTTGATAATATCGCAGATTGCTTTCTTTACTCTATCAGTATTAATTACCCTTGGTATGGACTCATGGATTGATTTTTCGATATCCTCTGGAGACAGCATTTCATCTTCCGGGCAGCTATCAGGATCTAATTCATACTCTTCAGGTATTGCAGATCTTCCTTCAATCATATTTGTTGTAATTTCTATATTTATTATTGATTTCATTGCTTATTCCTCTTTTTTCTTCCTTATAGTCAATACTTCAATAGGACAATCATTGTTATAGCAGTAGGCATAATCATATATCTGCGAATATTTTACAATATGTAGCTCCTCACCACAGTTGGGACATTTCATTATTTTCACTTTATAATCACTCTGAATACATTTCCACAGTTGCTACATTTGAATCCTCTGGATTCTTTTCCCGGAATATCGCAGTCCAGTCGGTGTCTTCTTTTCACGTATTTATGGGTCACGTATTTATGGGGTCTGTTGCAGTTAGGGCATCTCATGTTTTCACCTTTAGCTTATTTCTACATTACGAATCACTGTAATATTGTTCTCAGTCCTCCTCACAAGCTATTTTATACTCAGTTATTTGTCCTAATTTATCCTTGCAATGAACTTTGGCAATAGGCGAAAGGGCAGTGCATGTTGCTCCATAAACATAAGTGAGGCCTTTAGATTGGCAAAACGATTTTCCAAGGATTTCTGCTTCTTTTTCAATTTCTTGTAGTTCCATATAGGTTAATATTGAAACTACAATGATTCCCACAGCAATAAGTCCTACAAAAATTACCAAAGATTTGTTCATCATTTTTTATCAACCTCTGAAAAAAAGGAAGGCAAAGAATGGATAGAAACTTCGCCTTCCTTAATTGTCTTAACCTGGGGGTTATAGACCTCTTGATCAGGCAGTTCAGAACTTGGGTGTGCAAGAAAATAAGAGAGAACATGGTTCCTATCCTGCCTGTCTTGAGCGTGAAATCTGGGAAAAAATGCAGAGAAGAAGGATAGAATCTCATCAGTTGGAGTGTGAATATGGATACCGTCCCCCCTCTCTTGCATTCCCTCGACAGACCCGCTTGATGGTGTTTTGTAAGTAATGGGTTTGGTCATGGCAAGTCTGTCGTGAGCGTAACAGTAGTCTATGGTGCAGCCGCATTTGGGCAATAATTCGAAGTTATTGGCATAAATTTCAGAAGGGTCGTTATCGTATTCCTCGCCTGTTTTCAAAAACGTAAAATCAAAAAATTCCTCTGTGATACCATTAAGCCTATAATCATTATGATGGCCTAATTCATGCTGGAGTGTTGAATAGAATTCATAGATGCTTGTTTCGTTAGTGTGGTAGATATAGATATTTGATTTCAGCTTGTGGGTTATCAGAAAAGAAGGATTAAGGCGGTATTTGCCGTAAATATCATTGCCACCAAAGAGCTTTCTTATCTTGCATGAAAAGTCATGGCATTTTCCGGAATACACATATATCTTGTTAATACCTATGGTCGCATTGGCAGGGACACGGGAAAGGGCAAGCTCTACCATGGATTCATTGACACCATCATCCAGGATGAGTTCGAACGCTGATGTTGAAAATGATAATAAGACAAAAAGAATGAAAAAGCCCATAGCCCGTCCGGCAGTAAATGCAGGTTTTTGCGATACCTCTCCTGAACAACCGAACGGGATTCGGGCCGAAACACTTTTCAGGAGATTAAATAAGTCCCTAGTCCGCCTGACCGGAAAAATATGATTTGATTGGTAACACCATTCTCCTGAGCGATCAGGCGGGTTTTGGGCTTTGGAGTTTCTCAGGAGCATGTTATATCTTACCTCGTTGAGTCTTGTATAACTGTCTATACTGGTTTATATAGATTTTTGAGATTTTCTGTTCTTCGATTATTAGGTTTGAAAATTCAAGTATCAACCTGTTTAATTCAGGACATAGGACAGATAAGTTACGGCAATAATTATGCAATGCAGACAGCATCTCTTTTGCGGATTCGGCAAGGATGTAGATATTGTAGTCGTATTTTCTCAGGACAATGCCGGGAATTGTAATTACATCAAAATCCCCGAGAGATTCGTTGTTAGAGACCAGGTATTCTTCTAGTTCTGCAAGATATGGAGCTGATTTCAGGAGAGTCTTTATAGTGGATCTGAGTCTCATAGAAAACAGATTTGGGGGAGTGTGATATATGTAATCCTGGTAG
>WJIO01000279.1 GCA_014730235.1 Candidatus Poribacteria bacterium | reverse complement strand
TTCTTGTCCGTGGCATTCCGAAACAAAAGTCCCGGTATGGGATTTATGGATATTCTGTATCCTGTGGCATCATGAGTTCCGCTTTCCACTACATAACCCAGATAGACCCCGTTAGCATTGTAGCAATCGGTTCTTCTGCCGTTTTCTACCGTGTATCCGATTAGTTTTCCGCTACCGTCATGGTAATTTTTTCTCATTGTTTCTTATCTCCCTGATTTTTATCATTCCAGTTGATATTTCCTGACTTATCTATATATGTTATACCTTCCGAGTCCGAAGGGGTTACTAAAGCTAATCCGTATAAGAACCTGCCAGCAAGACTAAAGATCGGTTCGATGACTAAATTTCCTTTTTTGTCTATATATCCCCACTTTCTCCGGATATCTCCGCCATCATATCCCCACTTGTTGCCAACTCTTAGTTCTACTGCCGCTAGTCCTTCAGAAAAGGCATCAGCATCCCGGATGTATGAATCCACAACTTGCTCCGTATAGCCTTTTTTCCTAAGTTTATAGCTACATCTCCCCAGTCTGGGACCTAAAACTACCTGACCTGTTGTGTCAATGTAGCTCCATACATCGATCCATTCATCGTCATATTCCACCGGTTCAACACACACAGCAGCCAAACCCCCAGAAAAACTTTTTGCATAGTGAAATTGAGGTTCAAGAACTATCTTACCTTCTCTGTCTATATATCCCCAACTATCAAGGTATTTCCTGGAATTTTCTTTAAAACACACAGGTGCTAGGCCATTGCAGAAACATCCGGCATCATAAAAATGGGGCTTGATTACTATTTCTCCTGTTTTATTTATGTATCCCCATCTATCAGCACAGTCTTCAGACTCCTCCAGGCATACGGGTGCTAGATTCTCAGAAAAAGAATAAGCTTCATAAAACTGAGGTTCTATAACCATTTCTCCTGAATGGTTGATGTAACCATACAGCCCATGAGGTTCATAGTTTCCATCCAATACGTATGCTAAGCCCTCACAAAATGGACCGGCATTCTGGAACTGCGGCTCAATAACTACCTTTCCTGTTTCATCTATATAACCATGCTTTGTGATTTCTTCAATCTTTGTGATTACTTCTAATTCGTAATAGATATTTTTCTCAGTGATTCCTATTATTGCCAGGTCTTCTGAGAAACGGGATACACGATCGAATTGTGGAGCGACAACCAAGTTTCCGCTTCTATCAATATATCCGCCCTTGCCATTTCGATACATGGGTAATAGCACATATGCCTCCTCTAATTCAGAGTTCTCTGTCACCATAGATACATTGTTTATTGCATGTATATTAACCAGATAATCGTCATTGTCGGGAGATGACCCACAGACTCAAGGAAATTCAATGTATTTAATCCACGAATCTAGGTCATCTTCACGATGTATAAAATATGGTCTTCTACCAAACTTTTGTTTGTGCTTTTATCAGCCGCTTTACTTCAGGTGATTGATGCCGCACGATAATGTCTATATGCCTGGACTTGAGACACTTAGTTTGCCGCAGTATGAATGCCGCTACATCCTGTGGTGGAGTACCGAGTTTATCAAACCATATCCTTATATCCTGAGCAAAGTCAATATAATCCTGCTCAGTATGAAGACCGTTTTTCATATAAGGCTTGCCTTCTGTACCAAAGGTCAACCTTAGTCTATAGATGCTTATCCTGCCGTTTTCCTTCCAGATAGTGTATGAATTATCCCCATCGTTTATTACCCAGCTATGGTCTTTCCTTTTGATGGACAATGTGGCGGCATCAGAAAGTGATGCACCTGCCTGCTTAAAGCCATTGCGCATATCATCCGGAATAATCCCATTGTTTAGACTTTCAAATTTGCTTGGGTGGCACTCGTTCGTGGTACCGCCCAGAGACTGCATATATGACTTTTCAATGTAATCTGCCATTTCTGGATTCTGTTGATTCAATTCTTCCCAGAATCCTGTCATCCATTCATCATCATAAATGGAGCGAAACCTCCTATAGGTTTTCAGAAATACAACAGCCGACTGCGTTTCCTGCAAAGCCTTCATAGCGTGGTATGCGCCCTCATCTGCTTTGTTTTTCGGGACATAAATATCACTCTCTGAATCAAAATTGCTCTTCTGATTTACCTGCCTCTTTATGTATTCAGAGGAACTCGATTGCATATATTGCCCACTTCCCGGAAGATTTGGATTCCCTTCTGGTTGCAGAACGTTGGCGCTATTCTCAAGTATGTTTTGTATCTCGTCATCTTCGCTCATGTCTGGAACTCTAGTCCTCCTGACGGAAGTGAAGAGATCTACTATGAAGCCGAAAATCATAAGACCTATTCTCCAGAAGAGCATCCCAAATCCATTGCTGTTTTCTTTATTACTGCTGTCATAGGATCCCATTGTGTTATATCCTCCGCTATTCCTGTATAAGTGAACGCTAATTCCACGCCATCCGGGAGTGAATATAAGGTATTGCGACCAAATTCAGGTGCATCGGAACTTATTTCCCAAAATACATATTCGCAAGCAATGTGCCAACTCCTGAAGATGCTCTGTAAATGGCGTTCTAGCTTCATTCTCTAGTGTTCTCTGCACAATAGAGTATTCACCGTTTCTCAACCATGGTTGAAATGCCATCAACTTTGGTTGGAGCTGCTATCTAATGTCTTCAAGAATTTATGTACTGCTTGCGGAGAGATCCCCAAAAGCCTGGCTGCTTCGCTTTGGTTGTCATCTGATAGTTCCAAAGCACGGAATATCAATTGTTTTCGTGTATCATCAAGATATCCTGCAAGAGAAAAACCTTCATATGGTTCTGGCAGAGTGGCCAATGACTCTTTGCTATCAATAGAAAGCGGAAATATCAGGTCATCAGGCTCAAGAATATCCCTCTTGGAAAGCAGAACAGATCTCTCAATTGTGTTCTCCATATCTCGTATGTTTCCAGGCCAGGGATGATTCTGGAGTCGAACCAATGT
>WJIO01000278.1 GCA_014730235.1 Candidatus Poribacteria bacterium | reverse complement strand
TTCAGCTACTGCGCCGGGGTTGCATACTACATTCTTAAAGAACATAAAATAAAGGGACTTGAGATCAGCAATAAAATGGATTTACCCATTAAGCGCGGGCTTTCCTCCTCCGCTTCTATATGTGTACTTACGGCCAGGGCTTTCAGCGAGATATATGGGCTGGGATTAACCCGACGCCGGGAAATGGAATATGCTTATATAGGGGAAATACTTACATCCTCTGAATGTGGTAGGCTGGATCAGATATGCGCCTACGGCGAAATCCCTGTTTTTATTACCTTTGATGCCGATAACATGGATATTGATGAACTTACCCCGGAACGTCCTGTATACATGGTTATAGCAGACCTGCAAAAAGGTAAGAATACAAAACAGATATTGTCTGATCTGAATTATCATTTCATGAAGGGTTCAGGCAAAATAAAGGAAAACCTTAGATACGCCCTGGGAGAAGCAAACAGGGTAATCCTGCTAAAGGCGAAAGATATTCTTGAAGAAGGTAACAGTGAAGAATTGGGTAAAATGATGAACGAAGCTCAGGAATTATTTGACAAATATGTAGCACCAGCATCCCCGGAAGAGCTTAAAGCACCAAAGTTACATGAAATACTATCTCATCCCGGCATACAGGACTTCATCTGGGGTGGTAAAGGTGTTGGCTCTCAAGGGGATGGGTGTGTCCAGTTTGTGGCCAGGGGGTTAAAAGAACAGGAAGAATTAATTGACATATTGTGGAATCTTGATGTTCGACCCTATAACCTTGTTATAAAAGCTTCTGAGAACATGGAATAGAGGGTAAACTAATGGACAGAACAGCCATAGTATCTGTATTGGAGGAGTTTAACAAACCATTACAGATCAGAGAGATGAAAATACCCGAGCTTAAACCCGGTCAAATTCTGGTAAAAATTACCGCCGCCGGGGTTTGTGGTTCGGATGTTCATATGTATGAAGGCCGGGATCCCCGTCTGGCCCTGCCCATGTGTTTAGGACATGAAGGTGTGGGACAGATTGTGGAGATGAGTGGTGAAAAACAGACGCCGCTAGGCGAAAAAATCAATGAAGGTGACATGGTTATCTGGAACAGAGGCGTTCTCTGCGGCGACTGCTATTACTGCACAATATCCCGTCAGCCTTCTTTGTGCGTAAACCGATGGGCTTATGGAATCCATCGTTCGGTAAAAATCCCGCCACATCTGAATGGTTGCTATGCAGATCACCTGATACTTCATGAAAAGACCGACATATTTCTCCTGGATGACCGGGATTCTGCCGTATATGTTCCCGCTTCATGCTCAGGAGCTACAGCCGCCCACGCCTTTGAATATGCCAGACCCAAATTGAAAACCGGAGACACCGTTTTGATCCAGGGTCCCGGTTCTCTGGGAATATTTCTGGTAGCTTACGCCAAAGCCTCCGGTGCCGGTCGTATAATAGTTACAGGAGGAACTCAGAGCAGGCTTGACATGTGCCTTGAATTCGGCGCTACGGATATTATTAACCGACACAACCATACCCCGGAGGAAACAAAGGAAATAGTCTTATCCATTACCCATGGCTTTGGTGTAGATGTGGCTCTGGAAGCGTCAGGAAGCCTCGGGGCGGTCACCGACGGTATGCCGCTGGTCAGAACAGGGGGAGCGTATATAACTGCCGGATTTGGTGAACCTGCGGGTTCTGTAGAGTTTCCCTGGTTTGAAAATATCGTAAGAAAAAACGTAAATCTTCAGGGTGTATGGGTAAGCGATACCCGTCATGTCCTGGAAGCTGTAAGAACTGTTCAGATGAATTATGAAAATTTTGCAAAGATAATAACCCATAGATTCAGCCTTGAAGAATCAACAGAAGCCCTGGAATCAGTAGCTTCAAGAGAGGCTGTCAAGGCTGTCCTTATACCACCAAACAAAAAATTTATGTCCGTGAAAGCTTTGACTCTTCCAGTTTGAGTATGGTTATAATTTGAAAATTTTCTCAGCTTGTCATTCCTGCTTCAAGCTTTTTGAAAAAGCTTGAAGCAGGAATGACAGAATATAGAAGTTTCTTATTTTTAACACATTGAACCCGAAGGAACCAAGCTTTATTTGTTACCCCGTTCTTCGCAATAACATAGGGACATAAATTTTATGCTTGGTTTATACCAAATAGCTGAAAGGAAAAGCATCATGAAAATATATATCATTACAGATCTGGAGGGCCCGGCCATGATCTCCCGGTTTGATCAAACCCGGGATGTAACACCCGAGACAAAGGCCATTTCGATGAAACTACTTACATGGGAGGTTAATGCGGCTGTAGATGGCATATTGGATGTAGATAAAGATGCAGAAGTTATTGTATGGGATGGTCATGGCAGCGGTGGAATTGATCCACTGGAATTTCATAAGAAAGCAAAGTTAATTGCCCGGGGACCCATCCGTCCACCTTATTACCTGGATGAAACCTTCGACGCCCTGTTCTTTGTAGGTCAGCACGCCATGGCCGGAACAGAAGCCGCTCCCCTGTGTCATACATATTCATCCAAAAGTATCGAGTATTACAAGATTAACGGCATGTTTGTAGGCGAATTCGGTGCAAGGGCTATTATGGCCGGAACTTTCGGCGTTCCCACTGTGTTTATATCCGGTGACGATAAGGCCGTTGACGAAGCCAAGGAACTGGTGCCGGGTATATATGGCGCGGCTGTAAAGGAAGGGCTGGGAAGGGAACTGGCCATTCATCTTTCCCCCAAAAAGGCTCAGAAGCTTATCCGCAAGACAGCTTCCAAAGCGTGCAAAAATATTAAATCTATCCCACCGGTGAAAATGGACCCACCCTATGGACAGGAAATCCGGGTTCTTGAGGGCATAAGTATTGAAGGTTATCTCAAAGACCCAAGAGCAGAAAAGATAGACGAACGAACTGTAATAATCAGGAGTGACAATATTTGTGATCTGCGGATATAAATTAATGATATTATCTCTAAGTTGAAAGGGAGAAGCAATATGCACCATAAAATACAAAAGAAAACAGGGCTCTGGCAATCTTTTGACGATATTGATAGTTTGGGGCATAGCTGTAGGTATATCTTAGAAGATAATAATAAAAATATATGGATCGGTAATCTGAATGGTATCACTATATACGATGGTTATACATTCAAAAGACTTAATGATAAAGTGGGAATATCGGAAATGGGCGTAAGAAGCATGTACCATGACAGTTCAGGTAATATCTGGATAGGAACTGATGAAGGATTATATTTTCACAATGGTCAGGAATTTATTAGCTTTAAGGATAAAAATTTCGTGACAGCCGGTAGTATCATTTGTATATATGAAGATGAAAAGGATATTATCTGGATCGGGGCCAGGGAAGGGCTTTCATATTATGATGGAAATGAATTCCACGAATTTAAAAAAGATTTGAAAGGTACTGGAATTTACGCAATTACCCAGGATGATAAAGGTAGAATTTGGCTCGGTTCAAAGGAAAAGCTGATAATTTACGATGAAGAAATATTCAGAGATATAACCGGGGAATTCGGTTGGGATTCTGTTAGTATTTCCGATTTATTCACAGATAGCAAAAACAACATATGGATAGGAACATGGGGTCACGGTTTAGTAAAACATAATGATGATAAAAACGAATATTATGCAACAAAACAAGGTTTGACGAGTGAATTTATACACTGTATTTTTGAGGATTCAAACGGGAATATGTGGTTCGGTACAGACAGGGGTGTTAGTCACTGCCATGAAAGTGATTTTGTAAATTTTACCACCGAAGATGGTCTGATCCATAACAATGTATTCAGTATAACCCAGGATTTTGAGGGAAGTTTCTGGTTTGCATGTGGAAACGGGGGTATTACTCATTTTGAGCCCGGAAGTATAAAAACAATTTCCTCTGAACCAGTAAACGAAATAATCATAAAGGATAATGACGATTCTATATGGTGGGGAACAGGAAACATCCTTTCTAATTACGATGGTAAAAACATTCACCATTATAATTTTGAATATAATATATACGATTTACTGCACGATTCCAAAGATCGCTTCTGGGTCGGCACAAATAAAGGTTTCCTTAAATATGACAGCATAGAGGATATGAGGGAAATAAAATCCAGGCAATCCGAAGTAAAAGATGAATTTATAGGTAATCATGTCTGGGAGATAATTGAAGATTCAGAGAGCCATATATGGATAGGAACAAAAGGATGCTTAACAAGGTATGATGGTGAAAAATTTAAAAGTTTTACAAGGTTAAGCGGAAAACCAGTCAGCACCGCAACCACAATATTCCAGGACACCCACAACAGACTATGGATGGGAGCATGGCATGGTGGAGGGGTAAAGTGTTATGATAAGGATCAATTTTACAGGTTTACCAAGGAGAATGGACTGATTGATAATCGTGTTGTATGTATCGCAGAAGATAATAACGGCAATATGTGGTTTGGAACCCGGGTGGGTTTAAGCTGCTATGATGGCGAAAAATTTACCAACTATGATAAATCCAATGGGCTCATGGGTAATTCGATTCAGAGTATATTTCGGGATAGTAAAGGCTTTTTGTGGCTCGCTACCCTTGGCGGTGGGTTAAGCAGGTTTAACGGAAGCGATTTTCAGGTGTTGACAATGAATGACGGACTCCCCAGTAATTCGGTAACCGGCGTGGTTGAGAATCCAGACGGTAGTATGATAATATCAACTTACCGGGGGATATGCGCATACATACCGGATTACGAGGCGGAACCCCTTTCTGTTAGAATTGACAATATAGAAGCAGGTAAAATATACTCGGAATTCAATGAAATAAAAATATCTGAAAGTATAAACAGTGTAAGAATTGACTATCATACCATAAGCCATAAAACAAACAGGATCAGGTATAAGTATATTCTGGAAGGCCATGATGAAGATTGGCATTCCACATGGGATAACTCAGTTACATATAGAGAGCTTCCAATCGGTAATTACAAATTTAAAGTGCTGGCAATTAATAAAGATTTTATACAATCCATCAAAGCGGCAGAGGTGGAGTTCGAGATTATCACCGATCCCAAAGACAAAACTATAAATAAACTGGATCAGTTGATAAGTGAAAGGACTGAGGAACTCAGGATAACAAAAGCGGCAAAATATTACATAGATAGTATCATCAAATCTATGCCTGTAGCATTAATTGTTATTGATCTGGATTCAACTATAAAGACGATCAATCAGACAGCCCTGGATATGTTGGGGTATGAGGAAGATGAAATTGTTGGTAAGTCAATTAATTCCATATTATCCGATGATGGGAAACTGGAAGCCAGGGAAATTTATGATCTGATGGAAAATAGTCGTATTAACAACCTGGAAAAGACATATATATCAAAGGATAAAAAGCGTATACCGGTGCTTTTTTCTGGAGCTGTAATGTTTGATGAAACCAGTAATATACATGGTATAATTTGCTCTGCTCTGGATATAACCCGGCGAAAAATGGATCAGGAAAGAATAGAGCACCTGAATAATGTGCTTAAGGCCATAAGAAACGTAAATCAGCTTATATTCAGGGAAAAGAATCAGGCTCAACTTACCCGGGAAGCCTGTGAAACGCTTATTGAAACCCGCGGGTATTATGATGCCTGGATAATGCTTCTTGATGATAAACACGAATTTTTGTCAATTACATGTGCCGGTTTCGATGATAGGGCAAAAAAAGTTCTGGAACAGATGGGTAAGGATTTTTATCCATTATGCATTGAGGAAGCTATTAAAGATAATCCCGATGTGATCAGTAAATCATGGGCTGTTGACTGTAACGGTTGCCCGATATCAGAATATCGCGCCGGGAAAGGTCGAATGATTATGCGTATAGAATACGATGGAAGTATCTATGGTATTATGTCTGTATCTGCACCTGAAGAGGCAGTAAAAGATCCGGAAGAGATAGCTCTTTTTAGAGAAGTGGTAAATGACATTGCCCTGGCATTGCACGACATCAGGTTACAGGTTAAGCAAAAAGAAGCCGAAGAAGCACATAGAAACGCGGAACTCAGCTACCGTCGGCTTTATGAGAACATGCTAGACGGCATCGTTTACTGTGATATGGATGGCGTATTCGTTGACTGCAATCCGGCTTATGAGGAGATGCTGGGTTACACTATAGATGAACTGCGCAATTTAACCTATCCCCAATTAACCCCGGAAAAATGGCATGAATACGAAGCCAGACTGGTGGAAGAAAAGATAATCGGGGAGGGATATTCGGGTATTTATGAAAAAGAATACATAAGGAAAGACGGGACAGTATTTCCTGTGGAACTCAATTCTTATCTTATCAGAGATGAAGAGGGAAATCCCAAAGGAATGTGGGGAATCGCAAGGGATATTACCGAGCGTAAAAAGACCCGGGAACAGATAAATAATCTGGCAAAATTTCCCAGCGAAAACCCTTTCCCTGTAATACGCATAAATGAAGATGGAACGGTTATTTATGCCAATCAAGCCGCTTTGCCTCTGATAAAAGATTGGGGTGGTAGTTTAAATGAAAAGCTGTCTGAGGAATGGCAAAAATTAATATCTGCAATTATTGAATCAGGATCGGTAAAGTTATTGGAAATTTCTGCCGATAATCATATTATAGCCCTCAATTTTATTCCAGTAGTCGATGCTGATTATGTAAATGTTTATGGTCTGGATATTACAAGAAGAAAAGAAGCCGAACAGGAGATCAAAAAGCTAAACGAGGAATTAGAACAAAGGGTTGCCGCCAGGACGGCTGAGCTGGAAAATGTCAATAAAGAACTCCGGGAATTTGCATATATAGTTTCACATGACCTCAAAGCTCCTCTCAGAGCCATAAGCCAACTGGCCCATTGGATTTATCAGGATTATTCGGATAAATTTGATCAAGAAGGTAAAGAGCATATGGAACTGCTGATTAATCGAACATACAGGATGAATAATCTTATTGACAGCATTCTTAAATATTCTCGTGTAGGTCGTGTATTCGGGAATCAGGAGTGGTTTGACCTCAATGAACTTGTCAGGGAAGAGATTGAGATGATCAATCCAACGGGAAATATAGAAATCACTATAAAGAATGTTTTGCCTGAAATATTTGCGGAAAAATTACGAATACAGCAGGTATTTCAAAATCTTCTGGATAATGCAGTTAAATTTATGGATAAACCAGAGGGAATTGTTGAAATTGAATCTGAAGATATGGGAGATAAGTGGAAAATAAGCGTTACGGATAATGGGCCTGGTATTGAAGAGAAATATCACACTAAAATATTCCAAATATTCCAGACATTAACGTCAAAGGATGAGGAAGAAAGCACAGGTATTGGTCTGACAATAGTTAAAAAGATTATCGAGCTACATGGTGGAGAAATATGGCTGCAATCCAAACCGGGAGAAGGCTGCAAATTTATATTTACTCTACCAAAGGTTAAAGATGTGGGTTAGAATTACATACTGCGGCAAAGTTAAACCTGAATAGCTCTTTGGAATTAAGTATGGTAATGAAGAAAGATAACAAATCATAAAGGAAAAACCTACTTTCCCTGTCATTCCTGCGAAAGCAGGAATCCAGTTTCTGAAAGTCCTCTTATCTACTGGATTCCTGCTTTCGCAGGAATGACAGGCTTATAAAAGTTTTCATTTTCACCACACTTAACTCCGCAGAACCTACAAGCTTAAATAAATCCTGAGGGAGGACAGAGAATGGAAGGCTCTGCAGGTAAAATACTTTATGTTGAAGACGATGCAGTTGATCTTATGGCATTTAAAAAATCTGTAAAAAAGGAAAGGTTTCCCTATGAGTATGTTACCGCAAAATCTGTCCAGGAAGCCTTAAAAATTCTTGATTCAGAAAAATTTGATGCTGTTGTAACAGATTACTCTCTGGGGGACGGAATAGCTCTGGATATTTTGAAAACCCTTGATGATACACCGGTTATTGTCGTAACTGGTGTGGGAGATGAGGAAACCGCTGTCCAGGCCATGAAGTCTGGAGCTTATGATTATCTGGTTAAAGATATTCACAAAAGCTATCTCACTGCTTTACCTAACTCCCTGGCCAATGCTATTAGCTATAAAAAAACTCAGGATGAACTGAAAAAATACCAGCATCACCTGGAGGAACTGGTTGAAGAACGCACAGCCGAATTACAAAAGGAAATCAACCAGCGCAAACAAAAGGAAGAAGAATTAAGTCTAAAGAATTATGCCGTTGAATCTTCCATAAGCGCAGTCGCTTTTGTTGATCTGGAAGGTAATTTAACCTATGTAAATAAAGCTTTTTTGGAAATGTGGGGATATAAAAGCGTTGATGAGGTGTTAGGTAAGCCGGCCACAAAGTTCTGGCTGCTGGGGAAAGCCGCTTCGGCAGTTATGGAAGCCTGTAGAAGCCTGGGAAGTTCCACAGGTGAGTTAATCGCCGTTAAGAAAAATGGCATTACTCTGGATGTATATATATCGGCGAATATGGTCTATGATGATAACGAAGCACCGGTGTGTATGATGTTATCTATCATAGACATCAGCAGTCGAAAGCGAATGGAAGAGGAATTGCGCCAGAGCGAAAGGAAATACAGAAGCTACATTGATAACGCCCCGGACGGCGTTTTTATAACAAACAAAAGAGGTGAGTATATCGAAGTAAATCCGGCGGCTTGCAGGATTACCGGTTACTCAAAAGAAGAACTGACAAACATGAGTATACCCGATATGGTACCTTCGGAAGACACAAGCAGGGCCATGAAGCTTTTTCAAAAAATGGTTCGAGAGGGATATTCCAGTGGTGAAGTGTCTTATTTGAGGAAAAGCGGCGAGAAGCGATGGTGGCGTGTGGATGCTGTTAAGCTTTCTGAAAACCGTTACCTGGGCTTTGTTAAAGATACAACAGATCGCAGAGAAGCTTTGGAAGAGCTTTTTCAACGACAGCAGGAATTCCGGGCATTATCCGAAAATTCACCTGACATTATCGCCCGATTTGACAGGGATTTTCGTCATCTGTATATTAATAAAGCTGTAGAGGATATTACCAATATTCCCGTTGAAGAATTTATCGGAAAAACTCATGAAGAATTAGGTTTGGATGATGATTTTCGCAGGCATAGAACAGAAAAATTCCAGCAGATATTTGATACAGGTCAGGAACTGTCGTATGAATTTAGCGTCGACACTCCTGAAGGTCTAAAGCACATGGAATCGCGTATGATACCTGAATTTGATCAGGATGGTGATATAGAGACCATACTGGTAGTTACAAGGGATATTACCGAACTGAAGAAAACTGAAGAGGAACTAAAACAATACCAATGGGCAGTAGAAAGTTCGGATGAGCTAATTGCAGCCGTAGATAGAAATTACAAATATCTCTTTGCAAATTCCGCATTTCTAAAGTATCATAAAATAAATTGGGATAAATTGGCCGGAAAAAGCGTTAAAGATGTAGTGGGAGAAAAAGAATTTATAAAAATAAAAGAAACTCTGGATAGGTCTTTAGCAGGGAAATCAGAACAAAACGAACGTTTATATGTAGACCCGGAAACTGATGAACAAAGATATATTAGTATATCATACTATCCTTTAAGAAATAATAATAATATCTCCGGTGTGGTGATAATAGCCAGGGATATAACGGAAAAACGAAAAATGGAACAGGAAATGCGAAAAATTGATACCCTCAATTCCATCGGAACCCTTGCCGGGGGTATCGCCCATGACTTTAATAATATACTGACAGGTATATGGGGAAATATATCCTACTCCAGAACCATTGATGATCCTGAGGCAAAAGAGAAAAGACTGGCGTCTGCGGAAAGGGCATGTATAAAAGCCGAACACCTTACCCAGCAGTTGCTGGCATTTTCCAAGGGCGGCGCTCCTATTAAGGAATTCGCAACAATTGATGAAACCCTGAGGGATTCGGCCATATTCACCCTGAGAGGTTCAAATGTTAAATGCGAGTTCCAGATACCTGACGATCTTTGGACTGTTGAAATAGACCAGGGGCAGATAAGTCAAGTTATAAATAACCTTGTTATAAATGCAAAGCAAGCCATGCCGCATGGTGGTGTTATAAATATAAAAGCAGACAATATAATGCTGGATAAAGAT
>WJIO01000277.1 GCA_014730235.1 Candidatus Poribacteria bacterium | reverse complement strand
TCACTTGCAATTATCTGTGCCTGTGCCTGAGTTGATTCTTCAACAGCTTGAGTAAAGATTTTGCTGAGAAAATCATTGAAAAGGACGCTTCCCAGGAATACTTCCTCACGATTTACAACCGGGGAAAAATATCGTATAAATAGCAATCTGTCACCATCATGTAAAGCCTGTTCCCAGTAAGCGTTTTGAAGAAGCACACTCTGAGCTATCTTTTCGATGATGGCACTTTCATCTATATTTAACATCCGAAGCGCGTTTTCAGATTGCTGTCCAATAATATCCATCGCATTTTCCATCAGGCAAGACCTCCTGATAATACTGCCATTAAGTTCCTTAGTCCATAATTTTGCCGATAATAATCTACATCATTTTCTTCAACAACTTCCACAATCCCCTCCTTTAGAATTATATTTATCAATTCTCGAAGTGTCGCGGCGCTCTGTATAATTTCATTTAAATCCGTAATTCCCTGTTCGTAGCAAAATGACCCAAGCAAATCAGCTATTATGACAATCCCACCCAATGGATGATAGTCGAAAAGCAAATCTGTCAGTGTTATGCGACGCGTTTCTAAATGATTAAAAACCGTCCATTCACGACGCACACGCTCTAACACTTGCCCATCCCTCGTCTCAAAGGATAGATAGAATAAGCCGTGATGGCTTACTGCAAAAGCCATCGTATCTTCCAGACTGATCGGATTTGAAAACTTATAGTTGAGTTCCTTATATAAGTGTTCCCTTACCTCATCTTCCGCTTTTGTTAACAGCTTGCTATAGTCCAATGTGCTTGCTTCATGTTTGACACGTTTAGATGGAAAAGGCTGGCTATCACGTGCGGCCTTTAGCATGGCCTGGAAGTCAGGATCAAGCTTTCCCAAGTCGTGAATAAACACACTGAATAATAGCTGATCTCGTTTTGGGCGTGGATAGTCTTCAGATATAAAATGAGTATCACCGAGAATCCTGTGCGCAACTCTAACACAGGTCATTATATGATCATATAATGACTGTCCCCCACGAGAGGATTTACCCAGATTGCTTTTAAACTTGCTTACTAACATATCTCACCAACTCCTTGTAAGCAGCAGCGCAGGCTCCTGTGGCTTTCTCCAGTATAACCATTGAACCCTGGCTTAAATCCCGATTCAATCTTTCCCAATCGTAGTAGAGTTCTTCTAAACTTGCTACACTTGCTCCAGACAGCAGTTTCTCAGTCTCGCTTTTGTTTTTCCACCCATATATCACCAGATAAGTCTGGTTCGGTATAAACAATGGATTCTGTTCTCTATCCTGAACAGGTATTGGGTTTGTATCTGGCATTTCTACATCAATTCGCGAAAGGTAAACATCACCGTGTAGCAGGAGAAAATTCCAGGGATTCCATTTATTCCACCCTCCTTGTTTGAAATACCCATACATTTGATTCAGGTACTTAAATCCTATCCCATATTCAGATTGAATGTCCAGTTGATCTCCTGACGAGATAATCCAATGCCGGCTTGCTTTTAAAGTCTCTTCCAGATTTACGATTATGTTAAAACTCGTCTTCTGGAAAATCAGGCTGGTGAACCATATTTTTGCCTGCGCGACTTCAAAAGGTGAATCGGTAGAGCGAAATTTTTCATAACCAACATAACGAAGCAAGTAAAAGGGATCTTTTGTTACACCATCTCGTAATTTTATCTGCGGTGTGGTGCTGCGTAATCCATAGCTCAACTGAATATTGCTGGCGCGGATCTTCTCAGCGAGTGGCTTTGCTGCTATTAAGTCTGGTGAAGCGTTTAAACGTCCGCCGATACGCCCTATTTGCTCATTGACAAGATAGTGGCTGGCATCCAGTAGGACAGAATCCTTTACATAGCTGCGACGGGGGAATACATCTTTAATTATCGAGGAGAATACTTCCCGGGTTATGGATGTTCCGTCAAGTTCCCTGAGTTTCGCAAATGTATCTCCGCTGACAAATGTAGTTACCCGACTCTGACCTCCGCGTCTGCCAACGCGGCCAAAACGCTGAAGGAAGGAATTTCCTTCACATTCTTCTGTGATCATCGTATCCGCGTCAAAGTCTACACCAACCTCAACTGCTGATGTTGATATGAGAACTGCGCGATCCAGATCGGAGAACACGTCAATCAGTCCTCCCCGTGATTTCTTTGACATACTACCTGAATAGACTATGACAGGAACATCTGTGCCCCTCCAAAGGCCTATATGCCGGCATTCTACATTCAGTCTGGATTCTTCTATGCCTCTTTCTACCAGTTTGCGCACCTTTTCCGCTTCCTCTTTGTCCAGAAGCCAGTTCAGCCAGTGTAAATATACAGGACGGGAACTCAAATTCCCTGTCGGTATTTGTTCCGTGTCTGCCTTCATTTCAGATTTCAGCCGTCTGACAATCAGCACAGCTAATTTGTTGCTGAATCCGGCTTGTGTAAGCGTCTGTATCAACTCTGTAAATTCACTTGCCCGGCACTTTATGGTATCTTCACTTACGTTATTCAAATTTTCCAGTATATCGGTCAGCCATATATCAACAATGGATTTTTGCTTCTCCAAATCTGCTGTCTTTTGCAGTTTATCACGGATCAAGGAGATGATCTCACAGGGAAGTGAGCGATTATGGAGTATGGATTCCCAGGTTTCACCTGAGCGTTGGGTATACTCCCACAGAGAACGTTTAACAAGCCAGCATTGCCTTTCCAGAATTTCAGTAACGTGGGCTGCCACTTCCTCAACTGAAAGTTTGATGGTGATACCCACTGGTATGTCATCGAGAGTTATATCCTCCGCGCGCAGAAGCCGGGAGTTAAGTTTATCAATCGCTTCCTCATCTGTGTTGTTCTGTTCCAGCCACTGTGTTAGTTCTCCTAACTTAACTTTGCCAAATCTTATCTGATGTTTAACCGGAATATCAGAGGATTCAGGTATCCTGTATTTCTCAAAGAGTTGGTGAGTTATGCGCGCTGAGTTGCACACGGCAAGCACTTTGCTTCTTCCGGTGGTAATGGCTTCGTTTATTGCAGATGTAATCTGGTCACTTCTTTCAAATGGGCCACAGGGCCTGAACTCAACTTCCACGTCATCACACTTGGATCTGCCCAATATAGTATGAGAATTGCTGAGTCGCTTCAGTTCATCTGTTGGCGTGGCTGTGAGAATATGCAATTTTGGGTATTTACCAAGGCAATCCGACAGCGTTTTAATGCGCTGCCAGAGATGCTCAAAATTGCGGAGCATGAGTCCATTGAATAGATGGGCTTCGTCCAGGACGAATTCGTCCACTGATGCCAATCCATATATAAGCAGGCTGTTATATTTTACATTTTTGCGAAAAAACCAGTATATTTCATCGGGTGTAGCCAAAATAACAGGTTTGTTTAACTCACAGATCAATTTGGTTCGCGACATGCCCCCCTGAAGTTGCCCTACTTCCAGTCCGGTGATTTCCGCAAGAGTATCCATAACTCGACGCTGATCATCCATCAAAGCGACTGTTGGATACATCAGCAATATTTTCCTAATGCGCCCCATAAACAGTTTATGGAATAGCGGAACAGCTACAGCTAATGTCTTTCCGGCCGCTGTTCCTGCAACCAGAAACACGTCTCTATCTGACTCTATGGTTTTAAAAACTTCTGCCTGATGTTTAAAAGGTATAAAACGTTCTCCGCTTTTTGCCATTGTATATTTCTGAAATAATTCCAGCAGAGGTTGAGAAACATTGTCATCCGCTTGAGGTTGTTGATTAGTGACCAAAACAGACATTGATTATCACCCTCCTGATTTCACCTATCAATATCATATTTCCCCAATCCAAAGGTAGCGCCCTTACCCACATGGGCATAGTGTCCCAGAACGACAAACGGCAAGAATGGCCCCAATTCACTTTTGTAGGTGACTTCTCCCAGCAAACCACCCAATCT
>WJIO01000026.1 GCA_014730235.1 Candidatus Poribacteria bacterium | reverse complement strand
TGACAGCATAAAGAAGCTTCTTGCCTTTACCACACTAAACCCGGAAGAACCATCTTTTTTTATTCAAAATCCAATTCATTACATATTTAAATTAAAACCAATATTGATTTGACCGATGAAGTCTGTTAAAATCTAAACATTACATTTAGTAAAAGAATTAATAATTTGAATTCAGAGAAGTTTTTGGAAGGCTTTTAGTTCAAAGCTTACAGCTAAACGTATAGCATTAGCGCCACCTCCACCAATGGAGAATTATTAAACAGAAGGAAGAATTAATTATGAAAAAATGTATCTATTTATTTTTGTTTTGTTTTATTTTGTTTATCTTTCAATCTTATGCGGCTAATGACCCTGATTTGATTGTATATTTCCCTATGGACGAAATTGACGGTGATCAGGTTGCCGACGCGTCAGAGAACGGTTTCAATGGAACTATTGTTGGAGATGCTTCCTTAACTGAAGGTAGACATGGTAATGGTTTGGAACTTACCACCGACGCAGAAATACAGATACCTGATGAAGGTGAAGCTCTGGATAACATGCAGGCTTTGACCCTCGCTGTATGGGTCAGGCAAGATGAACATCAGGCAACAGGTATTATCCAGAAAGGCGATGGCTGGGGTAATATGAGCTACCTTATCCAACCCTGGAGCGACCAGCAAATATATTTTGGTATAATGGAATCAGCTTCTAGAGCTATAACAAAGCCGGGTGATTACCCTGTCGGGGAATGGTATCATATGGTCGGAACTTTCGATGGTGAGGAATTGGCAATATTTATAAATGGGGAAGAAAAAGCCCGGGCGGCTGCACCCACAGATACAGTACCAGATACCGTTGAGCCTTTGCAGATAGGAAATCGTATGGCCGGTAGTCTGGATGATTTTGTTATGTATTCAAGGGTATTAACTGTTGAAGAAATAAAACAGATCATGGAGGGAAATATATTACCTGTAGAACGAAAAGGCAAGCTTGCTGGCACCTGGGCTTCGGTAAAAACCGAAAAATAAGGAATATTAGATGACCCATAGCGAACGAGTATTAAAGACATTAAATTTCAAAGAAACAGACCGAGTTCCCTGTGATTTGATGGAGGGATCTGTTTGGAAAGAACTGATGAATTACTTCAGAGATAAATATGGTTTTAATGACGTAATTCAGATATTGAATTTTCTTGATACAGATTTTCGATGGATTTATACCCGATATGAAGGTCCTAAACCGTCCATCTCTGTAACAGAGAAAGACCATGTAATTTATAGTAATCCAGTAGCAGAAGGTCCTCTGGCAACAGCCAGAACCATTGCCGATATTGAGGCTTATGATTTCCCGGATCCACTATGGTGGCAAATACCAGACTTTGCTGATTTCAGGAATAAATGGCAGGACTACGCTATAGTATTTCTCCCCGGTTGGATGCCGCTGTTCTGGAGTTCATGTTTAGCTTTTGGTATGGAAGGTGCTCTGGTTAAGATGGTAGAAGAACCTAAAATATATGAAGCTTTTGTTATGCGCCAGCATGAATTCTATATGGATATCCTCACAAGGGGAGTAAAAGCAGGTCGTGGAATTTGCGATATCTGCTGGCTTGGTGATGATTTTTCAAGCCAAAAGGCAATGCTGATGAATCCTGACTTATGGCGTAAATACATTAAACCATATCTGGCAGAACAGGTTCAGCTTGCGCGCGACAACGATATGTTTGTCTTTTACCATTCCTGCGGCTCCGTTCGCCAGATATTACCGGATCTAATTGATATGGGGGTTAATGCTTTGCTGGTTTTCCAGACTAAATCAACAGGAATGGATGTCCAATCAGTTGTCAGGGATTTTGGCGGTAAACTGGCCTTTTATGGTGGGATTGATATACAGCAAATTCTCTCGTATGGTACGCCTGATGATGTTGTATCTGAGGTTAGAAAAAATATAGAAGCCTTTGAAAATTATGGGGGATATATAGTAGCAAATTCTCATCACGGTGTCAGCACGATAAAGGGTGAAAATATAGAAGCTATGTTTCAGGCTGTTAGAATGGAGGAAAATTCGGAATAAAATGTCATATAAGCGCAAAAAGAAAAGAGGAAAAGATGCAAGATAAGAAAAAGCTTAATTTTTTATGGGTATCTTTTGAAGATACCAATCCATTTTACGGGTGCTACGATGACAATGTGGCCCGAACCCCAAATCTGGATAGATTAGCATCTGAGGGATGTATATGGAGAAACACATTTTCCACCGCCGGTGTATGTGCTCCTGCCCGTTCTGCTGTGATTACGGGTATGTATCCCATATCCATAGGCACAATGCACATGCGTACAGCTCATACCAATAAATATGCGCCTGAGTTACCTACACCCTATTCCGCTGTTGTTCCCCATTATGTAAAGTGTTTCAGCGAATATCTGAGAGCCAGTGGATATTACTGCACCAATAACGTTAAGACGGATTATCAATTTGATCCACCCTTAACGGCATGGGATGAATTAAGCAATAACGCCCACTGGCGTAACCGTCCTGACCCTGAACAGCCATTTTTTGCCGTATTTAACCCCACCCGTACCCATGAAAGCGGAATGTGGCCTGATAAATGCCCGAAAATTAACTTTGATCCTGACGATATGGTTTTACCCCCTTACTTTCCTGATACTACCAAAGTGCGGGAAGCTATGGCCAGGATGTATACTAATATAGAACATAATGACCGTTATCTGGGGGAAATTCTGGATCAACTGGAAGAAGATGGTCTTGCAGAAAATACTGTGGTTTTCCACTGGAGCGATCATGGACCGCTTCCCAGGGGTAAACGCTGGCCCTATGATTCGGGTATCCATGTGCCTATGATTGTGCGCTGGCCGGGAAATATTGAACCCGGAAGCTTCAACGAAAGGTTAATAAGCACCGTTGACCTTGGTCCTACTGTGCTATCACTAGCAGGAATAAAAATTCCCAGACATATACAAGGACAGGCATTTCTTGGAGAGCAGGAAGCACCACCCCGGGAATATGTCTATGCAAGCCGGGATCGCTATGATGAATCTTATGATATGATACGGGCTGTCCGGGATAAGCGTTTTAAATATATCCGTCATTACTATCCGGAAAAGCCCTATCTGCTGTGGATACCATATAGAAATCGTCATCCCATATTGCAGGAGATGTGGCGTTTGCATCTGGCGGGAAAACTGGAAGGTCCGCAAAAACTCATGTTCCAGAATCGTCCTGTGGAGGAATTATATGATACTCTGACTGATCCTTCTGAGATAAGTAATCTTGCCGATGATCCTGCATTTAAACCGGAACTGGACAGAATGAGAAAAGCCCTAGATGACTGGATTGATGACGTAGGGGATATGGGTAAAATCCCCGAATCCGAGATGGTTCGCCAGTGGTATCCCGATGGTGAGAAGCCGGAGACAGCCTCTCCGGTATTTATACCTATCTGCGAAGAAAGCCCCGGACAGCAGGCCATGCCCGAAGGTGGAAAGCTTAAATTTCCGATTTTACTGCAATTCTACTGTGCTACCCAGGGTGCGTCCATGGCCTATACTTTTGACCAGGGTGATAATCCTCGCTGGTTATTGTATACTAAACCCATAGAACTTCCTCCGGGTAAACGTGTAATAAGAG
>WJIO01000276.1 GCA_014730235.1 Candidatus Poribacteria bacterium | reverse complement strand
TGGTATACCTGAAAAAAATACTGTGGATATGGTAATGGAGCAGATAAATGCAGCAGGTGGCGTCAACGGTAATAAAATTGACGTTATTGTCTATGATACTGCAACTGATCCGACTACAGCCCGTACAAGGATTGACAAGTTAATTAACGTGGACAAAGTTTCGGTTATTATTGGCCCATCTACAAGCGGTGCAAGTCTGGGAATTATTGATCTGGTACAGAATGCCCAGATTCCATTGGTTTCATGCGCAGCCAGTGTCAAGATCGTAGAACCTGTTGAAGAACGCAAATGGGTTTTCAAAACACCTCAATCAGATGTCCTGGTAGGTGAAGTAATTGCAGAACATCTGAAAGAAAAAGCAATTACAAAAGTTGCAATAATCACTACTAGCGATGGATTTGGCAGAAGTGGTAAGGAACAGTTGGAAAAGCTCCTGCCTCCTGCTGGTGTTGAAATCGTTGCTCAGGAGGAATTCGGCGAAAAAGATACAGACGTGCTTTCTCAGTTGACCAAAATTCAGGGAACAGAAGCTGAAGCCGTTATATGCTGGAGCGTTTCAGGTGGCGGTGCAACTGTGACCAAGAACATGAAAGCCGATCTGAACATGGAAATTCCTCTTATCATGAGTCATGGCGTTGCAAACAAAGCCTATATTGACCTTTCCGGTGAAGCTGCCAACGGCGTAATATTCCCGGCGGGTAAGCTTCTTGTGGCAGATGAATTGCCTGATAGCGATCCACAGAAAGCTGTATTGTTAAAATACACCTCTGACTATAAGGCAAAATTTAACGAAGAGCCAAATACCTTCGGTGGTCACGCCTGGGATGCACTTCAGATTGTTACTTCTGCTATGAAGAAAGCCGGAGAAGATAAAGCCAAAATCAGAGACGAAATCGAAAATACCAAAGATTTTGTCGGTACTGGTGGCATTTTTAATTTCTCACCTACAGATCATAATGGCTTGACAAAAGATGGTCTGGTAATGGTAAAAATAGTCGACGGCGATTGGACTTTGCTCAAGTAAATTTGTCTTGAAAATTTACGGTATATTGATTTAAATAGGGTGCAAGGAAGGCGTAAACAAAAGGTTATCCTCTGCCTTGCACCTTTTTGCTATAAATAACCTAAAGCTGGATTCCAGCCTTTGCTGGAATGGCGCGTTAAAGTAACATGCAATTTCCAACTTTTCAGCAGTTAATACAACACATTATATACGGGATTACTGTAGGAGGTATATATGCCCTGGTGGCCATGGGCTTTACGATTATATACAACGCTACAGATGTAATAAACTTCGCTCAGGGTGGTTTTGTTATGCTGGGAGCCATGATTATGGTGTCCCTGAATACAACTTTGAATTTACCTATGCCATTGGCTTTTTTCCTTTCAATACTTATTGTAACGGCTATAGGTATAATATTCGAAAGGGCAGCAATAAACCCTGTAAAGAATGCTTCAGTTATAACCCTTATTATTATAACAGTAGGTGCATCTATATTTTTTAGCGGTATTGCACTACCGATCTGGGGACAGGATCCTATATATGCAAAACCTTTTTCCTCTGGTGATCCAGTTTCCTTTCTGGGGGCTAAAATTTCCCTTCAGCAGTTATGGGTTTTGGGAATAACTGCCGTTATTGTTGTAGCTGTCCAGTTATTTTATAAATACACCATAATAGGCAAAGCTATGCGAGCCACAGCCATAAACAGAACCGCTGCCAGATTAATGGGCATAAATGTCCGATTAATGGTTCTCTGTTCTTTTGCATTAAGCGCGGCTGTGGGAGCAGGTGCTGGAATGGCTATAGCCCCGGTTGCTCATGCCTCTTACGATATGGGATCAATGCTGGGTCTTAAGGGATTTTGCGCTGCTGTGTTGGGTGGTCTTGGTAACGGTGTTGGTGCAGTGGTAGGGGGATTTACCATAGGCATTATCGAGCGTCTAGCAATAGGCTTTGCCCCCCTGGGGTATTCTGGATATAAGGACGCAGTTGCATTTATTATACTGCTGGTGATATTGTTTTTGAAACCCAGTGGTCTTTTTGGAACCAGTCAGAAATAAGGACTTTTGGTTCTTCAGAGTTAAATGTGGTAAAAATGAAAAACTTTTATAGGCATGTCATTTCTGCGAAATTCTTATTCCTTTTTACTCAAGCTTTTTGAAAAAGCTTGAGTAAAAAAAACTCAGAATGACAGATAAAAGAATTTAGTAAACTTTATTAACTTCATACGGACAGGATATGATAAAAGACAGCAGTTATAAGAAACACATCCCCACAGTTATACTCGCCATTATCCTGATAATTTATCCTTTCGCTTCTGGAAATAACTACCATATCAATGTAATGACCTTGGTGGGCTTGTATACCATGATTGTGGTAGGGCTTAACCTGCTTATGGGTTATGCCGGACAAATATCACTGGGACATGCCGGTTTCTTTGGCATAGGTGCATACTGCTCAGGACTGCTTAATGTGAAAATGGGACTTCCTCCCTGGATTTCTGCTATCATAGCTATAATATTTACTGCCGGTATAGCATATTTCATCGGTATACCTACTTTAAAGCTCAAAGGTCACTATCTGGCTATGGCTACACTGGGCTTTGGTGAAGTAGTTCATGTAATATTAAGCAAGATGGACTGGCTTACTGATAATCCCGATGGCTTAGCAGATATTAAACCTTTCGGTTTATTCGGAATTAAATTTGACAGCAGTTTTGTTATGGGACAGTATTTTATGGCATGGATAATAGCTGTTGCTATACTTGTCATATCCATGAATATCACCAATTCCCGGGTAGGTAGGGCTTTTAAGGCTATTCATGGAAGTGAAACGGCAGCCAGCAGTATGGGTGTAAATATTGCTAAATACAAAGTTCAGGTTTTCGTCCTCAGCGCAGTATATGCCGCTGTAGCCGGTTGCCTGTATGCCCACTTCCGACAATTTATAGCGCCTTCTATATTTCAACTGCATACTTCTATAACTTTGGTTACAATGGTTGTGATTGGCGGTCAGGGAAACATCTGGGGTGCAGTATTAGGCACTGTGTTACTTACATGGCTTCCTGAATGGCTTACAGTTGCGGAAGAATATGATATAATGTTTTATGGTATACTCCTTATGGTGGTTATGATATTTATGCCCGATGGCTTGGTGGGAAGGCTTACAACTTTATTCCATCGTTTATGGTCGCGTTTTTCACCCCGGACACAGGCAGAGGAGAACGGTTGATTTGTCAACACCTATCCTTGAAGTAGATAATTTAAGAAAAGAATTCGGCGGTCTGGTGGCAGTTAATGACGTATCGTTTAAGGTACATCCGGGACAGATCATGGCTATAATTGGGCCCAATGGTGCTGGTAAAACTACAACTTATAACCTTATAACCAAATTTTACCCCCTTACATCGGGAAATATAATCTACAAACAAAAGCGTATAGACCATCTGCCATCCCACAAAATGGCTGGACTGGGCATAACTCGCACGTTCCAGAGCTTACAGATTATGAATAACATGACAGTACTGGAAAATGTTATGGTGGGTTATCACTGCAAGTCAAAACACGGACTTATTACGGCTGCTCTTCGTTTGCCCCTATATAAAAAAGAAGAGCGCGATGGCAGGAACAAAGCCATGAGCGTTCTGGAATTTGTCGGGCTTGAGTCAAAAGCCGATTGGCCTGCGTCAAGCCTGTCCTTTGGTGAGCAGAGAATGGTAGAATTCGCCCGGGCTTTGGTCTGTGATCCAGATTTGCTGATGCTGGATGAACCGGCTTCCGGCCTGAATATACCCGAAATGGAACACATGGCGGAATTGATATACAGAGTAAGGGATAACGGCGTTACGGTTATGCTTATAGAGCATGATATGGGTCTGGTTATGAACATATCCGACGTGGTTACAGTGCTGAATTACGGGCAGAAGATAGCCGAAGGTACTCCCAGGGATATACAAAACAACCAGGACGTTATAACCGCGTATCTGGGGGAAGAACTGGATTTTTGATGATCAGGATACAAAGTCTAAGCACATTTTATGGAAACATACAGGCCCTGCGGGGTGTTTCTTTGCATGTAGACGATGGAGAGATCGTCACGCTTCTGGGAGCTAATGGTGCAGGAAAAACCTCTCTGCTTAACACCATCTGCGGTCTTGTAAATTCCCGCAGCGGCACTGTAAATTTTGGTGAAAAGGATATTACAAACACATCTCCCGAAAAAATCGTCAAGCTGGGAATATCCCAAGTTCCTGAAGGCCGACAGTTGTTCTCTGAACTCAGCGTAAAGGAAAACCTGATAATGGGAGCTTATCAGCATTATCGCAAAAGGAAGAAAGAGGTGTATAATCACCTTGAACAGATTTTCCACATTTTCCCTATATTAAAAGAACGCCAGGAACAACAAGCAGGCACATTAAGTGGAGGAGAACAGCAGATGCTGGCCATTGGAAGGGCTTTAATGTCCAGACCAAAACTTTTGCTTCTGGATGAGCCTTCTATGGGTTTAGCTCCTAAGATAGTTAGTGAAATATTCAAGATTATAACAGATCTTCGGGAACAGCAAAAAACAACTATATTACTGGTGGAACAAAACGCCCATGTAGCCCTTAAAGTTGCAGATCGGGGATATATCCTGGAGACAGGTAGGATCGTGCTTCAGGGAAGCTCTGAGGAGCTTCTGGAGAACAAAGAAATTAAGAGGGCATATCTGGGTAGAGGTTATAAAGAAGTCTGGGAATAAACGGTGGTGTAAAAATGGATATAAAATACGAAACCATTAAACGCAGTGAATTGGAACAGCTTCAGCTAGAACGCTTACAGGTCACAATCAATAGAGTATACAGGAACGTAAAATTTTACCGAAGTCTTCTGGATAAAGCAAACATAGCTCCGGAGGATATAACATCCCTGGACGATCTTAAAAAAATCCCCTTCACCACTAAAGAATCCCTTATAGAAAATCAACCTTATGATATGTTTGCTCTGCCCCTGCGGGATGTGGTAAGGCTGCAATCCTCTTCTGGAACAACCCGGGAACCTATAGTCGTAGGCTACAGCAGGAACGATATTGAACACTGGACGGAACTGGTTGCACGCGTCCTTAACAGCGGTGGCGTGAATAAAGATGATGTGGTTCAGATATCTTTTGATTATGGTCTGTTTACTGGTGCAATCGGCTTTCATTACGGTGCAGAATATATAGGTGCAACGGTTATACCATCCTCGAGGATCAGCGCAGAAAAGCAGATAAACATAATGCGCAACTACAGAACTACCGCGCTGGTCTGCACTCCTACCTTCGCTTTGCAGCTTGCTGACATTGTAAAAAAGAGCGATATAAGTCCGGCTGAATTGTCCCTGCGTGTAGCGTTAATCGGCTCAGAACCCTGGTCTGAGCCTGTAAGGTTGGAAATAGAGGAAGGACTGCATATTCTGGCTCTGGACAACTACGGTTTAAGCGAAATAATAGGCCCTGGTGTTTCCTGTGAATGTCAGGAGAAAAACGGCCTTCATATTGCCGAAGATCATTTTATTGCCGAGGTTATAAATCCAGATACAGAGGAACTTTTACCAGACGGTGAAGTTGGAGAATTAGTACTAACTACCATAACTAAGGAAGCTTTTCCCGTTATACGCTACAGAACTGGCGATTTAACCAGTCTGGATCGGTCAAAATGTATCTGTGGCCGCACTCTGGCCAGGATGTCAAGGGTAGCAAAGCGCACAGACGATCTGGTGATCGTGCAGGGAGTAAAAATTCAGCCAGCTTTAATCGGTCAGATTCTTACTGAAATAGAGGGGACAGAACCGCATTTCCGGCTGAGAGTTGACAGAAGCGGCGCGAAGGATGAACTGGAAGTGAGGGTGGAAGTTTCAGAAAATATATTCTTCGACGAGATCAGGAGAATGGATGCGCTGCATGAGGAAATTCAAAAAAGGCTGGAAGAAGCTTTGGGTTTCTTTGTCCGGGTTAAGCTTGTAGAACCCAATTCTATACAAAGATTAAATGATTCAGAGTAATGTCATATTGTAGTGACACAGTATACTGTGTCACTACAATAAATTTATATTATTTTAGAATATATACATCAACCAAACTCTTACACCCTTGTCCAATAAACCATCAGCACCTTCAACGCTGTTACCGAATACCTGAGCAAAGATATTGAAATTCTTGTGCATTATAAGACGAAGCTGTCCTATAAGGGCTGTTTTACTGCTTAGAGCATCATCTTTTGGCATATCCTGACTTAGGTGCAGGCTGAGGATCATCTTACCGATTGGGCCAATTTCCATACCTGCAGGACTGGTTATATTCAACTGAGCGCCCAGGATATTACCCTTTGCGGCATCTATATCAGCCAGGCTGTAATTGACAAATTCTCCCCATACAGATACTGGCACAGGAAGCATATTAAGATCGACAGTTACATCACCGGCTATACCCAGCTTGGTATCATCTTCCGCATCCTCCCGCATGAGTTTACCTGTCTGAACTGAACCGCCGACTTTTAAAGCCAGGGCATCTTCCATTGTAATATCAGCGCCAACGCGACCTGAAATATTATTGTTTTCGCCGGTACATGGTGCACAGTCAGGATGTTCAACTGTGAAAGCTCCTAATTCACCTGAGCCATTCTGGTTGGTCAGGAAACCTGCTGCGGCGTCAATCCCCAGGGTGTCGCTAAGCTGGAACTTACCTTCATATGTAATGCCATAATCCCGATCCCACATCCAGTTTTTATCATATAGGATGCCTTTAGGATAATAAAGACCATTGGCATAAATACCAAAAGGCACACGAACCAGACCAATATTAAGCTTTCCAAGGGAGTTTGGTATATTGTAATAGATCTGACCTTCCCAAAGATAGTTGTTATTGGCATCGCCAATTCTCTGATTGACAAATATACCAAAATCTCCAACCTGCTTTCTTACCCAAAGTTCCAAAAAGTGCAATGATAAGCCATCATCCATCCACTCTTCAGCAGCATCATTATACAACTTTTTGTATCCCATCCGAAGGTTTCCGGAGAACACAGTCTCTTCTTGGGCAAATGACTCCATAATACCCAGAGTAAATACCATCATAACAACCAGAAGTGTAAAGATAATTTTCCTCATATTTTTTCTCCTAGAGGTGTGTGTGATTATTAAAGTTTATATCCGCCTATAGGATCCAATGAAATCACAGCAAAACTTCTCTGTATAAAAGTCAAATTGCTGAGACTATCACCTCCTCTTGCTAAATTTGC
>WJIO01000275.1 GCA_014730235.1 Candidatus Poribacteria bacterium | reverse complement strand
GTAAAACACTTATTGAAAGTTGCGAAAGACTGGAAATAGATGATCCGCTTGTTCCTGAATGGAAGGATGTTCTTCAAAACCTTACAGATTATCCGGTTAATGAGAACGGTTATATGATTGCCCGTTATGTCCCTTTCGCTCAGCGACACCGGCACTACTCTCATCTGCTTATGCTGTATCCGCTATATCTGGTAAATGCAGACCAGCCTGGTTCGGAGGAAATTGCATTAAAATCGCTGAAACACTGGCAAAGCTTTGGGGTTCGTCATGGATATGCTCTCACGGGTGCATCTTCAATTTCTTCAGCTTTTGGCAAAGGTAACGAAGCGCTGAGATACCTTGAAGGTCTCAAGGGATTCCTCCACCCCAATACCTTTTACACCGAAGGTCCCGGCTGGCCAGTTATTGAGACACCCCTTTCAGGTGCACAGAGTATTCATGATATGCTGCTTCAAAGCTGGGGAGGAACAATCCGCATTTTTCCAGCGGCTCCCTGTGCATGGGAAGATATTGTTTTTCATGATTTGCGGGCAGAAGGAGCATTCCTGGTCAGTGCAGTCAGAAAGAAAGGTAAAACTCAATTTGTACGCATTAAAAGCCTTGCAGGAGAACCATGTCGTATAAGACCAGGGTTGCAGGGAAAGGTCAATGTAACAGGCAAACGTGATTTTAATCTGGATGAAGTGGAGCCCGGTGTATTCATTCTGGATCTGAAAAACGGAGAGCAAGCAACTCTCTGGAGTGCTGATCGCATGCCAGAACTGACCATTTCTTCCCTTCACGGAAACGAAGATAACTATAATAGTTTTGGAATTAATTCGAATAATTAATTCCATCTGATTACGTACTATCAATTAATGGAAGTACCAGAAAAATAAATTTATAAAAACGTAAAATTAATTAATGAGAAAAAACATTATGAAATACCGGTTTACGTATTTGTTAAGCGTATTCATTTTTTTGTATTCCTGCAATACATCAGAAAATGTTAAAGAGAAACTATGGTATAAAGCTCAGGCAAAGGACTGGTTTTCTGCCTTGCCTCTGGGGAATGGCAGGTTGGGGGCCATGATCTTCGGTACAGTGGAAGAAGAACGTATCCAGATGAATGAAGAAAGCCTCTGGGCCGGCTGCCCCGAAAATCCCTATCCGGAAAATGTGAAAGAACATTACCTGAAATTCCAGGAGCTTAATTTAAAAGGGAATTATACAGAAGCGCTGGATTATGCAATGGAAAACCTGGCTGTTAAACCCACCTCTTTTCGATCTTATACTCCCTTAGGAGAATTATTCGTAAAAACAGGCCACACAAATGCAGAGAATTACAGGAGAGAACTTGATCTTGAAACAGGTATAAATACAGTGTCATACGAAATTGATGGCAAAAAATACATCCGTGAATCATTTATCTCATCCAAATACGATGCAATGTTCTTTCATTTCAGATCGCCAGATGCTGACAAAATGGAAGCGTCCGTAAGATTTGAAAGAGAAAAGGATATTAAACAATTTGTCAATGAGAACAATGTCCTTTGTATTGACGGACAGATATATGATGATGAGGATGGCTATGATGCCAATAAAGGCGGTTCGGGAGAAGGTGGGTATCATATGAAATTTGCTGCCAGAATTGCTGTAAAATCAGATAAGGGTGAAGTGCTGGTTGAAGGTGATAAATTGCGAGTAAAAGATGCAAAGGCTTTTACAGTGATCGTTAGTGCGGCAACAGATTATAATCCGGAAAAATTGGATTTCGACAGGGATATTGATGCAAAAGAGGCCGCATATTCAATATTAAGAGAGGCGATGGAAGAATCCTATAAGAAGATCAGGAAAGACCATATTGAAAATCACTCCGGGCAATATAACCGCGTCGATTTTCATATTTCGGATATGGAAACAGATACTATACCAACAGATGAAAGAATAAACAGATTGAGAGAAAATGAGGAAAGTAGTGATAATTATCTTACCCAGGTATTTTTTCAGTATGGTCGGTATTTATTAATGAGCAGCTCCGGTGGGAAGGCAGCCTTACCGGCAAATCTTCAGGGAGTCTGGAACAAAGATATGTGGGCAGCCTGGGAAGCCGATTACCATTTGAATATTAATTTGCAAATGAATTACTGGCCGGCTGATGTTTGTAATATCTCAGAAACCTTTGACCCTCTGTCGGATTTTATGTTCAGGCATGCTCAGGCAGGTAAAATTACCGCAAGTAAATTTATCGGCTCAAGTGGCTGGGTGGCGCATCATTGTTCAAATATTTTCGGAAGGACAACACCTTCGGGATCCAATAAATCTTCCCAGGTCAACAATGGTTATTGCTTTCCGCTTGCAGGAGCATGGATGAGTTTATCTTTATGGAGGCACTACGAATTCATACAGGATCTGGAATACCTGGAGAAAACAGTTTATCCTGTGATCAGAGGGGCATGTGAATTCGTCCTTGATTTCCTGGTTGAGAATGATAAGGGTGAACTGGTGACTGCCCCTTCCTATTCTCCTGAAAATTCCTACATCGATCCGAAAACAGGGAAATCCATTAGAAATACGGTCGCTGCTACAATGG
>WJIO01000274.1 GCA_014730235.1 Candidatus Poribacteria bacterium | reverse complement strand
TCATAAACCTCAGGAACAATAGGATACGTTTCTGCAATTCTGACAAATGTCTCTATGTGCTTCTCTGCCCAGGATTCTGCCTTAACCATGCGGTGGTCCAATTCAGAGATTATGTAACCCAGCCAGGTAATAGTCAACCAACCTATGCTCAATACCTTATGGTTGTCATGGGAATCTGCATAGGCATCCAGTGTTTCCTGAATATCTATCTTCTAAAGAAAGCTAAACAGCAATGGTATATCGTCTATACGTTCTGTGTTTATCTCTGTAATAATACAGAAGCTTATAACAATTTCTTCTTTTATGCAACAAAATATTGAAAGATAAGATAATGGCTGGTAATAAAAAATAAGAGACGAACCCTGACAAAGTTGTGCGGCTATGGGAGATGGAAGCCAAGGCCCGCCTCGTGTCTTATTACAGGGCAATGAAGGAATCTACACCAACTGCAGAAAGCCCGTAGTTCAAAAGGAGGGGATAAACTACTAAGGACCTCCAGTTCACCCTGTAGAACTGGAAGCATTATACTTCCTTCAATATAGAAAACAAGAGATACTATTTTCTTATTCCCAAAAATTTACAAAAAATTAACCTAAATTTCCTTTTTTTATGAAAATTGATTCTTCCGGGTTTAATGGGTTTATAATTGAAAATTCTCTCAGCTTGTCATTCCTGCTTTCGCAGGAATGACAGCATAAGGAAGTTTCTTATATTTACCACACTAAACCCGGAAGAACCTGAAAATTTAACTTTAAAAACACATCAGGATGCTTGATTAACCCATAGCTGTTTTTTCAACACTGGCTAACAGTACTCTCTTCCCGTCGTTTACGGCGGATTTATGAACAGCCGCTTCAAATACACTTTCGTTCCATGCAGCTTCGCCATCAGCCGGGAAAGGTTTATCTTCCTGCATTGCCTTTATAACACCGTCAGCCATTCTGGGGAAGGACTCGCTCATTTCTGACGTTCCCTCTGCGGCTTCCCAGAGTTCTTCAACTTCCTGCTGCCATGCGTTGGATTTGCATCTTCGATACCATCCACCCAGGCCTCTGGCTTCTGCGTAGCTCTTATCGCCTACAATCATGACTCTAAGGGGGTGATCATCAAAACCCCATACGTTGGAACCATCCAGAGAACCCATAACGCCGTTGGCCCATTTCATCTGGATCATTCTCTGCCATCCACCGGGTTCGCTGGGATCACCAATTACCCTGACCCATTCTGGCAGGCCCATGCTCCATAGAATCTGATCAATTACATGGGACCAGCAGTTAAAATGTGCCCTGGCCCTGACCATCTTTATCTCACCCAGCTGACCGGATTCTACATCTTCATGAAGCTTTCTGAAATGGGTCATGAACCTGTAATTATAGTCAATACCAAATTTTAAACCCGATTCCCGCCATTCCTTAATAGCAGGAGCGGCGATAGCTGAATCCTCTTCCCTTACCCGATACTGACCTTCCAGACCGCAAAGGGGTTTTTCTGTAAATACATTTCTCCCTGCCGCCAGCAATTGTCTTAACGGGGGAATACGCCGGGTTTCATTTACTATAAGCAGCATAAGCTCCGCATCGCAGTTAGCTACCAGTTCATCAATGCTGGCATATCCTGGAACGCCAAATTCTTTCTTTAGATTTGCCAGCAGTTCCGGATCCATATCGCATACAGCGACTACTTCTGCATCCGGATGGTTATTAAAATTCCTGCCGTGCATAAGACCCATACCCTTACCGCTGATTAAAGCACATTTAACCATTTTTTACTCCTTTTTAACATCTGGTTTTTCCGGGTTTAATGTGGTAATAATTTAACCCGGAAGACCACTTTTAAAATTCCACAAATTCTAATCCAATTTATTATTCTTTCCTGATCAGGTAAACAATCCTGGGGCCAATACCTTTATCATCAAAATCTGTATCCTGAATACGATTTTGCATATTTACCTCTTCCAGAGGTAAATAATCCAAAGCCCTCATTGGACATGAACGGACACATACAGGTTTCCAACCCAAACCTACTTCATCTGCACAACCATCACACTTAATAGGAAGATCATCATCGGAGAAATATATGGCATCAAAGGGACATGCTTCTACACATTCGCCACAGCCTATACATTCTTCCTCGTCAATCTTTACAAAACCATCTGATTCTTTAGATATAGCATCAACAGGACATGCTTCCGTGCAGGCTGGTTTTTCACAGTGAAAGCAGTGCTGAGGACGATAAACGACTTTAATATCCGGATAATTTCCCGACTCTTCTTCATCTACTTTCAGGACGTTTATATCATCCTGTAGATTAAGCCGGTCTTTACATGCGACCATGCAGGTATAACAACCTGTGCAGGATGCTAAATCAATCATGAAAACCTGTTTATTCATTCTGCCATCCTCCGAACCTGAACCCATTCAGAATGAACCGCCATACCCCCGGTAGGTGTTGAATGATGACCTGTAAGAACATTAGCACAACCACCCACATCAACACCCGATTCATCTATGTTAAACCATGTACCCTGGTAAATACAAACAACACCGGGCATTATACGTTTGGTAATTCTAGCAGGTATAAGCATCTTACCAAATTGATTATATACCTCCAGAAGTTCATTATCCTCAATCCCTCGCTGTTCTGCATCTGCTGGATTAATCCAAATCCTGTGGGGTTCTATATTCTGAAGCCATAAGTTAGCATGACCTGATGAATTAGCTCTGAGTTTGCTATGAGGGGTAACCATGTGAAGGGGATAATCATCTGGAAATTCGGGCTTATTTTCAATATAGACAGGTATCTCTGGCAGACCGTTTTCCTCAGCTTGTGGACATGTTATCTGAATAAGGCCCGATTTAGTTCGTAAGGAATTTGATACAGGGTCTTTCAGGAATCCAGCTAAAGTCATCTCCGGTATAATTTCCCCGCGAATTACTCCTTCTTGTTTTAATCTATCATCATCCAGTTTTTCAGCGTTCAGAAAAAATTCCACCCATTCCTCTTGAGTTCGATTATGTGTATATTCATAACCAAAACCTAGCTGCTCAGCCAGACGGGAAAACACCCAGTAATCCGTCTTGGTTTCACCCAAGGGATCAACCGCCTTTTTATTGTAAAACACATTCCCCCCACCACTCACCAGATCAGACCGTTCCAGATCGTTGCAGATGGGAAATACTATATCCGCATATTTCGCGGTAGGTGTAAAGTATTGATCCTGAACCACCACAAACTCCATAGCCTCCAGGGCTTTAGCATTAGACAGTGTATCAGAACTGCGATTAATGGCGTTAGATGCCACAACATAAGCCATCCTGACCGAGGGATCAAGACTTCCATCCAGCAGAAATTTACCCCAGTTTTCTGACCTGATCCGACGCGTCGGTCTGTAATTCCCATAAGGCAGATTACCCAGACCTACTCTACCTCTGGGTTCAATACCATCATGGGCAAATCCACCGCCTCGCAAACCCATATTCCCACTCATACAGGCCAGGGTAATATATGCCCGTTCTGTCTGTTCGCCATACATGGTGCGTTGAGGCCCAAGACCGGGAAGCAGGATAGCAGGTTTTGTGGAAATATATTCTCTGGCCAGTTGGATTATAGTTTCGGCTGGTATTTTAGTTATTCTCTCTGCCCATTCCGGCGTTTTAGGAACTCCATCGTCATGACCCAGGACGTATTTTCTATAGGCTTTGTAACCGGTGGTATAGGTGTTCATGAAATCCATATCTGTAAGACCTTCATTTTCCCATACGTTGGCAATAGCTGAAATCAAAGCTACATCCGTACCCGGTTTTATGGGTATCCATTGATCTGCCAATATACCTGAATCTGTATACCGGGGATCAATGAGTATAACCTTTGCGCCTTTATCTCTGGCCCTGGATATGAAATATGCCAGGTTCACGCCGTGACGGTTCTCTGCCGGATTCATACCCCAAAGTATAATTAGCCGGGAATTCAAAAGGTCAGGACAATAAATTGATCCCCACACGTCACCCAGCATCCAATCGCTGGCTATGCCAGCACACCATGAGCTTGTGTTGCCGCAGGTATCCGTAACACCACCCCAGAACGAGAAGAATCTATTGGATGCTGAAAGACCACTAAAGCCCCTGCCGCCTAATGAGCCATAACCCGTTATGTGCAATACGGCTTCTGAGCCGTATTGTTCTTTGTAATAGCGAAGTTTTTCAGCTACTTCATCCAGGGCTTCATCCCAGTCAATTTCCGTAAAATCGTTTGATCCCCTTGCTCCTGAACGTTTTATGGGCTTCAAAAGCCTTTCCCGAGAGTTCATCAGTCGTCTTTGACCGCGTCCTCTCAGGCATGGTATAAGCCGGGGTTTATGATCATTATCGGGTTTTCCGGGTGGTGAATCGATCCGGATAACCTTTCCATCCCGAACCCAGGCTACCAATTCACACCTTCCACCACAGTCCAGCGTGCATGTAAATGGTATTTTCTTTATGTTGTTTTTATGCAATTTCATAGACAAAGTTGTATTCCCCTGAACCCAGGTCAATTATTACACTGTTATCAGCCTGTCGAATACCGTATATACCTTCTACATTGGATAGCGACTTGCCGCTTTCTTTTACTTTTCTCATAATAGCTCTGGGAAGCCTTATTGTTCCTGTTGTATTATGAGGCACGACTATTGAGATATTAAATTTACCGTTATCCAGGTTCCATTCTGAAGAGACTTCACCGTATACGGTTTTCATGCTGGCCCTCGCCTGACTAAGACCACCGCCGGGTTGAGGTTGAATAAGGACATGCTTGAATCCCGGAGCTTCCGGAACAGCCTTGATCCCTGCTACCACACCATAAAGCCATTCACCGATTGCTCCATAAGCGTAGTGATTAAAGGAATTCATCCCCGCGTCCTGGAAAGAACCATCGGGCTTGATACCATCCCAGCGTTCCCATATAGTGGTAGCACCTTTTTTGACCGGATACAGCCATGATGGATAGGTCTCCTGGTTCAGCAGGTCATAGGCTACATCCAGATGACCAAAACTGCTGAGAACATGACACAGGTATGGAGTGCCTACAAATCCTGTAGTCAAATGGTTTCCCCGTTTTTGCACATCAGCCACAAGACGTTCTGCCGCCTGTTTCCTCATATTCGGTGGAAGCAGGTCAAACATTAAGGCCAGGACATAAGCTGTTTGGGTGTTGGATCCCACCCGACCATTTGGCGTAACAAATTCGTCTATAAAGGCAGACTTTATATTTTTCAGCAGATCGGAATATTTGTCAACATCTCCCTCTTTATCCAGAACCTTAGCAGCCTGCAGCACAAGATATGTGGAATATGCGTAAAAAGCCGTGGCGATAAAATCCTTATCAGTTATAGCCCCTGAACCACCGGAATCACCGGGATTATAGGAAAGCCAGTCACCAAAATGTCCACCTGATGTCCACAGATGCGTCTCACCGGCTTGATTCTGCACATAACCAACCCAGGCTTTCATGCTGGGATACTGCTCTTCCAGCAGGCGTTTATCACCATACTGGACGTATATCGTCCAGGGAATAATGGTGCTGGCATCAGCCCAAGCTGCGGAATTTGCGCCGCCAAGAACATCCGGTATAATGTGGGGAACTCCGCCATCATCACTTTGATCGTAAGCTAAATCCCTTAACCATTTTGTGAAGAATCCCGCCACATCCATGTTAAAGGTAGCTGTCTTAACAAATACCTGCGCATCGCCTGTCCAGCCCAGTCTCTCATCCCTCTGAGGACAGTCGGTGGGAACGTCCACAAAGTTACCTTTTTGACCCCATACGATATTATGTTGCAACTGATTGATCAGGGGATGGGAGCATTCAAACTCGCCGGTGGGCGTCATATCCGAATGTATAACAACACCTTTTATACTGTCAATATCCGGTTCACCAGGGAAACCCTCTACTGAAACGTAGCGGAATCCCTGGAACGTAAAGTGCGGCTCGAATATTTCCTCACCTTCACCCTTAAGCGTGTATTCAATCGTTTGTGCAGCCCTTCTCAGATTAGTTGTGTAGAAATTCCCTTCCTGATCCAGAACTTCCGCGTGTTTCAGGATAACTTTTGTTCCAGCTTCACCATTTACCTTCAGACGAACCCAGCCCACCATGTTTTGACCCATATCAAACACTGTTTCACCTGCCGGGGTTTGCATTTTTTCAACAGGCTTAATCTCTTCTATTTTACGCACAGGTGGGCCAGCCGGTGCTGTTATGATTTCCTTGCTGTGTTCGCTTGTTTCTACTTCCATCCAATCACTGTCATCGTAATCAATCTGGCTCCAGCCGTCTTTTTCAAGACGCGCGTCGTAGATTTCACCGTTGTAAATGTCCGATGCCAGAATAGGGCCAGTGGATGATTTCCAACCTTTGTTGCTGGTAATAATCTGGGTCTTGCCGTCCTCGTATACCACCAGCATCTGGAACAACAGTCCAAGTTTATCGCCGTAAAAATTTCTCTGATCCCGGAATCCGATATATCCTCTGTACCATCCATCACCAAGTATAACACCTACAGCATTTTCACCTGAGTTTAATAACGAAGTCACATTGTATGTCTGGTATTGAAGATGATTTTTATAGCTTGTCCATCCCGGCGTAAGCACCTGATCGCCTACACGCGTGCCGTTAATTTCTATTTCATAAAGCCCAAGGCTTGTTGCATAAACCCTGGCCTGCTTTACCTTACCGGCAAGGGTAAATTCGTTCCTGAGCATAGGACAGGGTTGTGATTTGGATGTATCTTCCGCAATATTCGGATGAATCCAAATTGCCTGCCAATCGTCTGGCTCCAATAAACCCATTTCCCAGAAGGCCGTTTCACTCCATTCAGATTCATTTTCCTTTTCGTCCCAGACTTTTACCTTCCAGTAATAGCGTTTGCACTTCTGCAATTCTGGCCCGTTATATTCAACGTGAATAGACTGGTCAGAGTCAACTTTATCCGAATCCCAGATCAAATCACCCTCTGATTCCTGAAAGTTTTTGTCCTCCATTACCTTTACCTGATACGCACACTGGAAAACATTGCGCTCATCGGAGGATATTTGCCAACTCAGACGCGGTTTTGCTACGTCAATACCTATAGGATTAACCTTGTATTCACAAGTGAGATTTTTTATTGAAATCATTGGAAAGCTCCTGTTTTTAACTCAAAAATATATTATCCGTTCTATGTTCCGCACATTATAAATTTAACCTGTAGTTTTGTCAACACCCATATTTGTCATCATCAGTTTTAAACAAACCAGCAAATTAAGTCATATTGAATGCTGATATTTCTAAAATTAACTAAAAACTTTATTTGCTACTCCGTTCTTCGCAATAACACAGGGATGTAAAATTTATGCTTGGTTTGTTTCTTCATGCTGAATTCTCATAAACATTGGTTTTAGAGATTTTTTAGAATTTTCAGGAATGTATATTATGTAAGAAAGGTTTAAAAAAATCGGCTAAATCGGATAAACACTGTCTTGGCATTACCCGACAGCACAAAACCGACCTGACTATTCGTCTTAAATTCCCATCCCAGTATTCTGTGAAATATTGCGGTTTGTTATTTTGTTATGATCTTAAACAAGATCCTTTTATGATACGAAATCGGTCATAAGAAAAGCAATAATATGGATTTTTGCAGCAATTGCCCGTAGACCTGGAAGGAGAATATAGTCATGCCTTTTGGCGGAGAATGGAAATACCAAATAAGCAATAGTATCAGAAAAACAGATGAGTTGGGGAAATATATATCAATTACTCCAGAGAAAGATGAAGATATATCTGCTGTAGAATCCGAGTTTAGCTGGTGTATTACACCATATTATGCAAATCTAATGGAAAGAAATGATTCGCAATGCCCAATAATAAAGCAGGCTGTACCTGATATTACAGAGCTTCATGATCCATTGGGTGTGATGGACCCTCTTGATGAGGAAAAACATAGTCCTGCACCAAACATCGTGAAGGTTTATCCAGACAGGATCGCATGGTGTGTGTCAAATAGCTGTGCCGTGTTATGTCGCCACTGTCTGCGAAAACGTATGGTTGGGCGTGAAAGTTTTGACTTCTCAAAAGAGGCACGTAAATCAGCTCTTGACTATATTGCCAGAACTCCTGAAATTCGTGACGTACTTCTCACTGGTGGAGATCCACTCATATATGATGATGGTATGATTGAGGAAATCCTAGCCAGGTTGAGGGCCATAAAACATGTAGAGATAATCAGGATTGGCAGTCGGACTCCATGTACCATGCCCCAACGGATCACCGAGGGATTGTGTAGCATGCTGAAAAAATATCATCCTCTGTGGCTAAACACCCAATTCAATCATCCAAAGGAATTAACAAGGGAAGCAACTGAGGCATGTAACCGTCTGGCTGATGCTGGTATTCCCCTTGGAAATCAGTCGGTTCTGCTCAGAGGAATCAATGACGATCCCAAAATAATGAAGGAATTAGTAAGGGGATTAGTCAAAATGCGAGTGCGACCATATTATATATATCAGTGCCAGACTTTATCTGGAACTGCTCATTTCCGTACTCCCATTGAGACAGGGATCGAGATAATACGAAAACTGCGAGGGTTTACCACTGGGTTTGCCGTTCCAACCTATGTTCTGGATACTCCCTATGGCAAAGTACCCATGTCGCCAAACTATATAGTAGATAGAGACAAAGATGCAGTATACCTCAGGAATTTTGAGGGCAAGATTTGGCGGGAGCCAAATCCGATGGATGAGAACTCACCTGATGCCTATATATAGAGAGTATATAGAGCCTGGTCATTTCTATATAGGTATGTTTCACATTGTCCGGGATCATCCCCGTAAATAATACCGTAAAACCCACAAAGAAATAAGAATTCCATCTCCATTAATATGGCCTGTTCTGGATGGTAAAAAATATATGGATAAAAGCCCTGAACCGAAAAGTTTTCCCCTTGACTTTTCGCATTTTATAAAGTACAATATACTTAACAAACGTTAAGTATATTGTTTTGGGTAGAAAAGGTTTTCGCTTATTTGTTAAATGTTAATAAAGTTGGTTCTTTCGGGTTCAGTGTGGTAATAATTGAAAATGCTCTTAGCTTGTCATTCCTGCGAAAGCAGGAATGACAGCATAAAGAAGTTTCTTATCTTTACCACACTAAACCCGGAAGAACCATAAAGTTTACAGCAGGCTTTCGGTTGATTTTGAGTTTATTAAGTTTAGGCGAATATACCTTTCTGCACATTATTTATTTTATAAGAACGGCATAATCCTTGCATACATTATATTCAGGTCAGGATGAAAAAATATAGAACAAAATGCCTATGTTAAGCGTATATATAGAGGGGAGATAATCATCCCAAGATTTCAAAACATTTTCAGAGATAAATTTCTGACGCTGGTGTCAGAAAACTGAATAGATTAAGCCGAAAAAAACTAAATTACAGTCACTTATGGAGGAATAAAAATTGCAAACAGTAACAGATGTGCTCTACGAAAAAGAAGATAACGGAGGGATAACTTTGATGATCCTGAAACAGGACAATAATCTTATACGCAAGGCGGCTTCCGGTGATATTGGGGCAAGGCTTCAATTAGTCAAGGATAACCTTGATCTGGTGGTGGAAATTGCATCCATCTACGCCGATAAAACAAATAGACCATTTTCACATATGGTTAAAAATGGAGCTATTGCTGTAATAAAGGCAGCCGATTGCTTCTGTGATTCTCAGGAAATGGACTTTGATGATTACGTTAAATTTGAGGTATCAAAGGCCATAGAAAGGGTAGTTTAGCCAACCAGGGTGAAAACTACCCCCTCCCCTTTCTTTTTACCTTCCTGACTACTATGATATCCGTCCTGGTTAGATGAATCAATACACCCAGAAAGCATAAGTTCTTATACCTGTAATTGTGCCAATTACAGACCATGTGCTACCTACCACAAATTCACCCAGTATTAAACCCAGGAAAAATGGCATAGTTTTTCTATGTAACTTCAATCCACCAAATTTAAGTATAGCAAATTTGACAACAGAGCTAATGAGAATAGGGAACCAGGTTACTTCCAACCCCCAACTGTTAGAGACGGCATATCCAGCCGGATGTAAAGGCCACCACAAAAATCTTGTCCTCATTATAGAGAAAAATACAGTTGTAATAAAGCCCACTCCAATAAATAAACCTGTGGAATAATCGGGTTTTGTTGGATTTGTTATCCATCTTT
>WJIO01000273.1 GCA_014730235.1 Candidatus Poribacteria bacterium | reverse complement strand
TCCTTATAGAGGATGTGGCCCAATCGGCTGGGGTTAAATGGAAAGGTCAAAAGACAGGAACATTTGGGCAATTAGCCTGTTTTAGTTTAGGACGCGGGAAAAGTCTAACCACATACGAAGGTGGAGTTCTTGGGATCAGAGATGAATCCCTTGTTAAGTTTTTTGATGAGGAAATTGACAATATAAAACCACAGGATAGGATTTCTTCATTAAAGAATTTCGTTAAACTATCCAGCATGGGATTATTGCAGAATCCAAGAGCATGGTGGTTTGTCAGCAAATTACCCCTGGGATTTGAGCAGCAGTATCATTCCATAGACTTTAAGATAGAGCGTTTATGTAACTGGCAGGCTGCCTTCGGAAATTTAGTTCTTAAACATCTGGATGAAATAAATGAAACAAGGGTAAGGAACGGGAAATATCTTATAGATCATCTCAGACTTTTGAGGGATATAAAAATACCAGAAGAATCGGAGGACGCGGAAACCGTCTATCTGCGTCTACCGATAATCTTCAATACTCCAGAACAGCGGGAGTTTATGTATAATAGACTTAACAAGGCAGGTATAGGAACATCAAGGTTTTACAGATGTTCCCTAAACCGATATGACTACCTGAGGAGTATGTTATCTCAGGGGGAATATCCTGTTGCCCAGTATATAGCTGATAGAATTTTAGCTCTCCCTACCCATCCATTGATAAAGAAAAGAGATATGGACTTAATTATTGAGGTATTTAAACAAAATGTTAGAAGTTGAGATATACCAGGATTCAAAAGAAGAATGGGATGATTTCACAGAGAAACAGGATAACTCCACCTTCTTTCATCAATACGGCTGGGGGAAAGTAATACAGAGAACTTATGGTCATAGGTCTTTATATCTATCGGTTAAAGAGGATAACAATTTAAGGGGTATACTGCCCTTATCCCTGATGAAACATCCTTTGTTCGGCAGATTTCTTATTTCAGTTCCCTTTGGTGATTACGGGGGAATATGTGCCCTTGATGAAGATTCAGAGGATGCACTTTTATTAAAAGCCATAAACCTGGTGGAAGATAAAAAGGCAAAATACCTGGAACTGCGAAATACAAAAAAAATGGAACATGATAATTTATTGACCAAAACATCAAGGGTATCTCTAATTTTACCTCTGGCGGAAAATCCCGAGGAAATATGGAAAGGCTTTAAACCCAAAGTGAGAAACCAGGTTCGCAAGGCCGAAAAATCAGGACTTGAAGCTTTTATCGGCGATAAAGAAATGCTTAGGGATTTTTACAATATCTTTGCTGTCAATATGCGGGATTTAGGGACACCGGTACACAGTATTTCCTTCTTTGATAATATCCTCGATGAATTTTCCGACAAGACAAGGGTTATACTTGTGAAATCGGAAGATACAACAGTGGGCGGCGGGATAATTACCCACTTTCGGGACACCATTGAGATACCCTGGGCCTCCTCCTTGCGAGAATACTTCCCCATGTGCCCAAATAACCTGCTGTATTGGAAAGCCCTGGAATACGGATGTCTAAACGGATATAAATACTTCAACTTCGGTAGATCCCCCTGGGATTCCGGTACGTTTAAATTTAAAAAGCAGTGGGGGGCCGAACCTGTCCAGCTTTATTACCAATACTACCTTCGGGAGGGGGATGAAATGCCGGATTATACCGCGTCTACCAGCTCCAGGTTTGATAAGGCCATATGGATATGGAAACACCTTCCGGTAGGGATCACAAAGCTTATAGGACCTAGTATAATATCAGGGATTCCATATTAGATGGGTCATGACATAATTAGAACCTGCTTTATAACTTCCCAAAAGATTAGATAATAAAATGGAAAAGATGTAAAAATTTATCTCAAATTATAGTTTATATCTTCATTGCCTATTGTTGTAAAGACACAAAAAGCAATGAAAGATCAGGTATAAAAATAAAGATCATCTAATCTAATAATTATGGTTCTTCCGGGTTCAGTGTGGTAATAATTGAGAATGCTCTCAGCTTGTCATTCCTGCGAAAGCAGGAATGACAGCATAAAGAAGTTTCTTATCTTTACCACACTGAACCCGGAAGAACCATAATTTTTAATACCCAGGCTATCCCAAAGGACAAGAGACACTACCAGGGAATTTGTATGATTCAGGTGGGGGAATGACAAAAAAGAACAGACAGAATACAAGGACCAGTAGTTTCGGTATTTCAGGTAGGTTCGGCCATGATTCCTCGGAGTTTTACAGCAAGAAGATATACTCTAAGGTTAATCTTCCAAAGACTGGTGTGGAGTATATCGAGAATATCATACCTGAAGAAAGTATCAACAGAATATTCTGTAAGAGCAGTGAAAATATGGATGACTTACCGGATTACAGTGTGCATCTGATGGTAACCTCACCCCCGTATAATGTTGGCAAAGATTATGACGATGATTTATCATTAAAAGAATATTTTAGTCTCCTTAGAAATGTATTTCAGGAAACATATCGTGTCCTGGTTCCAGGAGGACGAGTAGCTATTAATATAGCAAATGTAGGACGAAAACCATATATTTCGCTAAATTCTGAGATAATCAGGCTTATGCAGGATATCGGATTCATGATGCGTGGTGAAATCATCTGGGACAAGGGCGCCAGTGCAGGTGGTTCCTGTGCCTGGGGTAGCTGGAAGTCTGCATCGAATCCTGTTCTCAGGGATGTTCATGAATATATAATGGTATTCTCAAAGGACGTATTCAAAAGAAAGAAACTCAGCGATAGAAACGACACTATTACCCGGGATGAATTCCTGGAACTTACCAAAAGTGTGTGGCAATTCCCTACAGAATCCGCAAAGAAGGTCAGTCATCCTGCTCCTTTTCCGGTTGAGCTTCCAAGACGGATCATACAGTTATATACCTTTGAAGGTGACGTGGTCCTTGATCCCTTCATGGGAGTTGGAACTACAGCAGTTGCTGCGCTGGTTTCCAATAGAAAATATATTGGATATGATATCTCAGAGGAATATTGTCAATTGGCGGAGGAAAGAATTAAGTCAGAGACATCGCAGTTAAAATTTGATGCCTTTGCTTAAAAAGAAGCACTTGAAAGAAGCGAGAGTCAATCATGACCGGAACCATAATCGAGGAAAGGACTAAATCCTCACATTTTTTACCCCAATTGTTCCACTTCTATCCAGGCAATACAATTAAAAGACAAAGACAATTAAAGCCAACCAAAGGTCAGGGTGGTTTCCCCCACCCTGACCCATCAGAATTTTATCACAATTGTGACTTTTTCCAATCCAATTGTAGGGCCTGAATATTAAAAAATTGATATTATCTAATATTGGCCTTCCTGAGGATATTCCTAAACTCATCCCGAACCAGAGGTTCACCCCGCTCTCTTCCACGTCTTAGCAGGATTGATATATGCATCTCGATGTATTTATAATCGGGAATATCCTCAATGCCCCTGTCTTCCATATCCGCTTTTTTTAGGAATAATTGCTTTATCTGCTCTATTTCCTGTTTGTTCAGGAAGGTCAGGGCCATTTTGCCGCTGCAGTTTCTGGTGACCCAGACATCCTCGATCTTATCTATCAGGCGGTCCAAACGTTTCTTTGACAACACTGTATTCACCCCCATTCATGGTTTCATACAGGATAGCTCCCAAGGACTCCTGAGTTATCCCCCCAGATATGAGGATATTATCATCCAGGGGGGTAAAAGGTACACCTTGGAATTTAATAATCGGGTTTGTTATTTAATCTAACCCGATTTTGGTTTAGATATCCGGTTCTTGGTCCTGGATATTCTCAACTATTCCCTCCAGGGCTTCTAACCTGAGCACCAGATCACATATTTCTATGATCTTTAGCATGTTAGAACACATGGAGTTTATAGCCCTTGCCTGGGTGGGATCAATCCGGAAGGCCCGCAGGTCGTTTATTGTTTCGGTCATAATCTGTCTTATGTCAGTGATCGACTCGATGGGTTTGTCCTCCCTTAACGGTTTGTTTTTTCCTGCTTTCCCACCCTTACTAGAGGCTTCTGTGCGAGCCCGGATTATTTCCGGGTTTTTGCTGTGCCAGTAACAGAATTCGTCATTCTTAATGGTGTAAGCATTGCAATTAGGTCTTTTGCATAACATTTTTCTCCACCTCCTTTCTTGCTGTTAGGGTTAAAAGTATAGATTTTCTAAGCGAACAAGGTAGATTTTTTCGCGTAAAAGTCAAGGTAATTACTTTCAAATAATAAATTCTACTTAACTCGAAAAAATGTTACCAAAAAAACAGATAAAATTTACAGAGGTAATGTAAATTTCGATTTTAAACCTATAAAACTCTGTACTCACCGATTTTTGCTTTAATTTTCTACGGATCAGGACTATGAAATATGCTAATTCACTATAGGTGAATATCTTTGGCCGGGGGTATTGAGTTTAGGAGTGTAATCGAGGACATCTCAATCTCTAAAATCATAACTGAAAGGATTGATCTGGGATGTTAATTGTAAAGCTGTCCATTTGGAAATAGGGGATTTTATCGTATATTTCTGACTGGAACAAATCCTGCTTGTAGGCTTTTAAATATTGGGATGATTTGCTTATATACAAAAACAATCAGGACAAGAAATTCCATAGGCTATTCTGCAGTAGGTAGATTCTGACTGTAAAATGATTTTGAATATAGAATCCCTGAAAAAATGACAAGCTTTGTTGACCCATCAACGAAAATTTGTTAAAATACCAAAGGTTAGATTTCAAACACATTTTCACGGCGATAGACGTCAAGATGCATCAGAGATACATATATATACGCGCAATGCATGGTAAATTAGCTATAACCTGGGGTAAAATCAGAAATCAATAGCAATAACTGGAAGGAATTCCAGTAACTCAACAATAATCTAAAGAAAAGAGTGGGCATGTTATGGATAAAGAAATTGCTGAAATATATGAAGAATACAACGAAGGAGAGATTGACCGTAGAGAATTTATAAAGAAGCTGTCTATTATCACAGGTGGAGTTGCTGCTGCTTATGCTCTGCTGCCACAAATTGAAAGGAATAATGCCATGGCTGAAGTCGTCGCAGAGGATGATCCGCGTCTTGATACCAGAGAAATAAAATATCCAGGTGAAACAGGCGAAGTTCATGCGAGCTTTGCCAGACCCAAAGGTGATGAAAAATTACCTGCTGTTATCGTCATACATGAAAACAGAGGCCTTAACGAACATATTAAGGATGTTGGCAGACGCGTAGCCCTGGAGGGATTTATTACTATTGCTCCTGATGCCTTATCGCCAATGGGTGGAACTCCGGAAGATCAGGACGAAGCCAGGTCCATGATTGGTAAGCTCGATGCCGAGGATACAGTTGAAAATTTCGTTGCGGCAGTGAAATACCTTAAAACACATCCTCAGTCCACTGGAAAAGTTGGGGTAATGGGTTTCTGCTGGGGTGGTGGAATGTCAAACCAGGTGGCGGTAAATTCTCCGGATCTGGTAGCTGCCGCTCCATTTTACGGAAGACAACCTGACGCTGAGGAAGTTCCCAAGATTAAAGCATCGTTATTACTGCATTATGCTGGTCTTGATGAAAGGATCAACGCGGGTATTCCTACCTACGAGGAAGCGTTGAAAAAGGCATCGGTAGACTACAAGATTTACATGTATGAAGGGGCTAAACACGCGTTTTTCAACGATACAAATCCTAATAGGTACCACGAAGAGGCGGCAAAACTTGCCTGGGAGAGAACAATTAAATTTTTCAAAGAGGAACTTAAGACCTAAGACCGCTTGAGTAAACAGCACTTTTTATATTTTAAACCACTGCCGCATGGACACGGGTCATTACGACCTACTTCGGTGTTAGGCTGCAATTTTGTTTTTGTAGTCTGAATCTGTATTTCTATGTTGTTCTGTCTTTGCAAGATTGCTAATTGATCGACAAAAGGCCGGCAGTGGTTAAAAAACTCCCTGTATCCAGCGCAGAGGTAGTTTAATCCATCTTCACCATCCGGTGTCTGGATAAAACGATTCTTCGGACATTCACCGTTGCACATGTCCCTGACTTCACATTCCCGGCAGTATCTGGGCAATGTATCCAGTTTATTCTGCCCAAATTTTCTCTGCTCAGGACTTTTCAGCATTTCTAACAAAGACGTGTCCTGAATATTGCCAATTTTATATTCATTATCAACAAAATGGTCGCATGAAAAGAAGTCGCCGTTATGCTCTACCACGGGAATATCACCGCAGGTTTTACGGAACATACATAGAGAATGCTCTTGCCCAAAGGCTAACCTGGATGCTTCCTCAAATATCTGTATATCGATCTTACCTATGTCATTATTTTTCCATTCATCGAAGATAGCACAGAGGAAATGACCGAATGCTTCAGCGGATACAGTATCATCACTGACACCTCTTGATGTATCTTTTTGCTGTTCAACGAGGGGTAAGAAACTTATATACCGGGCTTTGATATGTTTGAAGAATCCATATAACCGGGTGGGGTACTGAACGTTATATGAGTTTACCACACAGAGGATATCACACTGAATATTGTATCGTCTTAATAATTCATAACCCTTCATAACCCTTTCAAGGGTAGGCTTTTGATCCTTGGTGACCCGGCACCGGTCATGCATTTCCTGAGGACCATCCAGACTGAGACCGACTGCAAACCTTTCCCTTTCAAAGAATTCACACCATTCCTCATTTAGCAGCGTTCCATTAGTCTGAATACCATTGGCAATTTGCCGATTTGCAGGACGGTGTTTACGCTGTAAATTGACGATATTGCGGAAGTAATCTATTCCAAGAATAGTCGGTTCGCCGCCATGCCAAGAGAACCTGATAACCGGATCGGTGGAGGCATTTATATGTTGAATAATATATTCCTCCAGGATGTTTACAGGCATACGGAACACTTCATCACCGGGATACAGATACTCCTTCTCCAGGTAATAGCAGTAGCGACAGCTTAGGTTGCATTTTGAACCGACAGGCTTAACAAAGACCTGAAATTTTCTGGATGCTCTTGCCATTTTGTATGATAGCTCCTTATGCAGTACTTATTGAGAACATAATACTGGATTATGTGGCAAAGAGCAAGTTCTATCTCAATAATCCCTAAATTTACATAAGCTCTCGTAAATATCAACACGTCTTATTTTGGTTACATAATTGATTACAGAAAGGAACAATTTTTGTTGACCTTGTAGTGAAGGTTTGGTAAAATACAATATATCAAGAGTTGTAATTAGCAAAACAAGTAGCGGAAGGTGCTGGGTTTCAATAAGCGTCGTATGATCTTATAGGAAGGATTTTTAACAATGCTATTGTATAGCAAGAGGTGATGAGAAATGGCAAAATCAACTATATTTTTTATGAGCTTAATCATAGCGTTTCTAGTGTGCGGCCATGTGTGGTCGCAGGAAGTTGCTATCTACTATGACCC
>WJIO01000272.1 GCA_014730235.1 Candidatus Poribacteria bacterium | reverse complement strand
TCACCGGAGGATTACCAGAGGTATACGGTATGGGGACTGGAACACCTGTTTTCGGATTTTCAGAAGATTAAAAGTGGGTCGTGTGTAGGGGCTACCAGCGCACTGCACTGGATATTCAGGGAATATGTAGGCATATTATTTTCCTTCGGTAATCTATGGATATACAAGGGTTTGTCTTTACTGGTGGGATGGATTACTTTCCCTATTGTTTATATTGACTACCTGCTTAAATACAACAAAAACTCAGACGTGATCGCCTCTGCTGTTTACTTTATCGGAAAGAAGTAGATTGAAAACTGAAGACCAAAAAAAGAAGAGAAGAAAGCAAATCCGCAGTATTATTTTTTCCGTATTTATTGGTCTTTTTATAGCATGGTTTCTTCTCTCCAGAATAGACCCTATGGACATCCCCAGGGCTTTGGGTAACATTCCTTTATACAGCCTTTTGCTGGGATTTATGATGTATGCCCTGGCCCAGTATATAAAGGCTTTCAGGTTAAACCTGGTACTTGGCAAAAAGATTAAAATGAAGCAGTTTTTCCCTATTGTCTCATTTTATTTATTTATTGTAAATGCTTTACCAAGACCAGCCGGTGAAGTATCCTATGTATACATGCTGAAAAAACAAACCAGCACCTCCGGCCCCAGGAGTTTCGCCTCATTGGTGGTCTGTGGTGTAGCTGATGCAGGCGTTCTGGTTCTTGGCATGATTGTTGTAGGTATTTATCTCCGAGAACCTATGATGGAAGGTCTTTCGTCTTTTTATGCTGGACTCAGCCAGAGAATCAGTTCTTTGATAATTTCTGCCAGAAGTAATTTGATTTTTCTTATAATTGGCTTTATACTGTTAGCAGCTTTAATAATATTTTTGATCTGGTTTAATCGCAGTCGCACCAGCCGGGAACATTTTTTCTGGCGATACCTGAATCTGGCTAAAACAAAAGTTATAGAAACAATTCAGGAACTGGCAAATACTCCTCTGGATATAAGGTTACTGGGTGTAGTTGGATGTTCTATATCCATAGTATTTTTACGTCTTTTTACATACTGGTATCTGGTTAAATCCATGAAGATTAACATAGGTATATGGCCCCTGAGCTTCGCCCAATTTTTCGGCTCGTTATTTTCCATGATACCTGTTCACGGCCCGGCTGGAATAGGTACAATAGAAGCTCCCTGGGTATTGGCCCTGCAGGTGCTGGGAATTTCACAGCAGGATGCCATAACATCGGGTTTTGGTCTGCATATTATACTCATAATTTGCAGTACGGTTTTAGGAATTGGCAGTGGTATTTATCTTAAATTTAGTGATCAGTGATCAGTGATCCGTAACCAGTCATATATGACATATTTTTATTTACTTTGTATAAAACTGAAATAGCATCAGAAACAGAATTACAAAATTGGAATCAGATAATATCCAAATGTCCATACAGCGAAGCCCTGCATACTCTGGAATGGCGTAACGCCCTTACAGCTTCTTTCAGGCAATTGGTTCCAATGTATCTTGTCATTAAAGATGAAAGTGATAATATTGCGGGTGCTGTTCCATGTTTCATATTTCAGCCTATTCCCGGCTTTAAGGCAATGTTATCCATGCCCTGGTCGCTGCACGGCGGGCCTTTGTTGTTTCCTGATACGGATATAGATGAAGCCTGTGCATCTGTGGTCAGTAAAATGAACCAGATAGCCGAAGAGGAAAGGGTCTTTGAGACCGTTGTAACCTCAACCCCGGGGGGATATAATGAGATAGAAAGTTACCTGGAATCAACTGGATATTCGGATAATGTGCGAAAATTCACACATATTCTGGATACAGGGAAAGGTTTTGACGCAGTTTGGACAGCTTATAACAAGCGAGTTCGGGGGGCTGTAAGGAAGGCAAAAAAGAAAGGTGTAATAGTTCGGGAAACAGAGGATGAAGAAGACCTGACAGTCTTCTACAGACAGTATATGGACATGATGGAACGCTTTCAAAGCACCCCAAAGCCATATAGTTTGTTCAGGTATCTGCAAACAAGCCCAATAGCCCGTCTGGTAGTTGCAGAATTAGATGGTCAAATTATCGGTGGTCTGCTATTTCTCTATTTCAACTCATGTGTCCGTCTGTGGGTGGAAGCCTCGGATCCTGAATACCTGAGCTATCGTCCTAACAATGCAATTATAAATTATATAGTTGAATGGGCCTGTGATAATGGCTATCCATCTGTTGACTTTGGCGCTTCTCCACCGGAAAGCGAGGGACTTATCGCTTTTAAGGAAGAATGGAAAGCGGAAAAAGTATATTTTCATACATTCAGCAGACTAAACTCCTGGTGGAAAAAGAAAATGTGGGTTGTATCAGAACCAATGCTAAGGAGGGTTTATGCCGCGCTCCAGAAATTCAGACTACGGAACACTTAGAGGCAGTCTCGCACCAGAACGTGATTCTGCAAGTATTATTGAAGACGTTATTGTAATGATTATTGTCATGGCCCTGGCTGCTGTGATGAGATTGTGGAAGCTGGGTGAATGGAGTTTCTGGGCTGATGAAATATTTACCGTTCAGGATGCTCAGCGATTTCCATCCCTGATTAACGTAAATCCTGTAGTATACATAATCGTCAATTATGTCACCAGATCTATAGGTTTAAGCGAATGGAGCGCGCGCCTGGGTCCTTGTATAATCGGGATTATCAGTGTTCCTGCTTTATACTGGCCTGCCAGACGTATGTTTAATTCAAAGGTAGCCGCGATAGCCTGTCTTTTTCTGGTCTTTCATCCCTGGCATATCTTCTGGTCTCAGAATGTAAGGGCTTATTCCCTGGCCTTTTTGTTTGCCGGTCTTTCCGCGTCTTTGTTTTACCTAGCTTTGGAACGGGACAACTCATGGCTTACTTTTCTGTCGCTGCTTACTATGCTTATTTCTATAGCCTCATACACCCAGACAGTATTATTAATCCCTGCCTTAGTTGTATATGTAATATTAATAATGTTATTGCCCGCAGGAATTCCCCGGGGTTTGAATGGAAAGAATCTTATTATTTTCTTTGGGCCTTTTATTCTGGGGTTAATATTCCTTTTGATACCTTCTGTAAGGAATTATATATATTCAGGCTGGGGATTAAATCAATTGGGTAGAAGTCCCCTCTATATAGTCTTTACCTTGCTGTATGGTTTGAGTATACCCATGGCAGTTGCTGCCTTTGTGGGTGGTATTCATTCATTTACATACATGCACCGGGGCGGATTATTTATGATCTGCTATGCAGTAGTGCCATTTATCGCGCTTCTGATTATATCACCATTTTTTAACGTTGCTGGTTATTACCTGTTCTTTACCATGCCGGCCTTTCTGATGCTGGCGGCTTTTTGTGCGTCAGAACTTACAGAAAGCACGGCCAGAAGTTCGCGGATTCTGTCCATTGCAGTTATACTTATTGTCCTTGTATCCTTTTTTGCCCAGGATTATCTGTATTTCAACAAGGAAAACGGCGGCAGACCTAAATGGCGCGCGGCTTTCGAAACGTTAAACAGCAGGATGAATGCCGGTGATACCCTTGTAATATCCATGCCCCGAATTGCCCAGTATTATTTGAAGAAACCGCTCATCACAAGTTCTGTTGGCAATCCAGTCATGCAGTTGGAGGACGTAAAATCCCGAATCGGAAATCTGGAAAGCCTGTGGAAATGGGAAGGACGGGATATATGGTTTATGCTGGATGAACTATCTCTTAAGTCGCTGGATAAAGACCGCAGTTTCAGGGAATGGGTATATGCCAACTGCCGAATGATAAAGGAATTCCCGGTATATGCCAGAGTTTCAGACCGTTCTATAACTCTGTGGCATGCAGCTTATGAAAAGCCAAAAGCAGAAATAGAGAGTGAAGAAAGCTTTGAATTTGAGGAGTTTACATTTTAGAGATCAAACGCTTTCCAACATAACAAAACCCATCTACAGATGGGTTTTGTTATGTTCCGGGATGATTTTGCTGGGTGTGGCCCTGGCTGTTTATGCTGACTCTCCCTGGCTTGTAATACCATTCCTGGGCGCTTTAACCCTTACCAGCTTCTCCGCCCTGGATTATGCCCTTTACATCCTTCTTGTATTTTTACCTTTTTCCTTCAGATTCATATTCGCCTACGGAACAGAGATGCAGGTTCCAACAGAACCTCTGCTGGCTGTGATGTCCCTGGCCCTTATAGTGAGGCTGTTTGTAACCGGCAGACAGAACCTGGAGATTAAATTCCCCTTCCGCTTTCCCCTGGCTTTATATGCTTTAAGCCTTTGTCTTTCCCTGGTCAATTCCGCTCGTTTATATTCTTCAGCTAAAGGAACTATAAGAGCTTTAGCCTATATGATGATAGCCGTTATAACCTTTTATGTGGTAACAGACAAACAGCGGCTTAAACGCCTGTTTGTATTTTCTGTTGTTCCGGCTGTTGTTGCCGTAGGCTGGACGGTAATATTCCTGATAGACCGTATAGGTATGTGGAGATACAGCAGCGCGTATGAAGGGTTACCCTTTACCAGCTATTCCCATTATGGCGCGTTTGTGGCAGTTTTCCTGCTGGTGATACTGGCTCGGAATATGTTTGATCGGGGGATACGGGATCGGGTTATATGGACTTTTTTGCTGGTGTTCTTTTTCATCGGTATAGGTATGTCCTTTTCAAGGGGGGTCTGGGTTTCATTTATAGCATCGGTGGGATTTTTATTTCTTCAGAAAACAGAGGGCGTTCAGCATAAGAAAATACTAATATTGATCGGTGCTTTTGCCCTTTTTGCTTTCCTGTTGAGTATCCCCCCGGTTTTTCGCATGGTAACATCCCGCCTCAGCACCATTGCAAGTCTCAGCTACGGCACAAATAAGGAACGTCTGATCCGATGGGGTACGGCTGTCATGATGTTTCTGCGGCATCCTATAATGGGTGCAGGTTACGGTATGTTCGCCTTTACATTTAAGAACAATCCAGCAGCTATTGGTCTACATCTAAGCCAGTATAAAATGGGTGCTCATAACGAATATCTACAGGCATTGGCAGAGACCGGTATTATAGGTTTTTCAGCCTGGATGTGCATTATATTATTCTTCTTTGTTTACGGATTCAGATTGCTAAAAAAATTATCCCATATTAAAGAAAGCTTCCCTGAAGCTGAAGATATATCCTTTTACCAATCTGTCATCATAGGCGTTATGGCGGCGGAACTTTCGCTGATGGTGCATTTTCTGGTAAACAACATGATCCAGGCCGATGTAGTGGGTGTGCCTTTTTGGTTATTAATAGGTGTTCTTGCTGCTTTGGGTAATATAATAGAGAGAAAATATGCCGGGTATGCGCAGTAACAGCATAATCAGGAACACATCAGCCCTGTTCACAGCCCATCTTGCCGGTCGGATTCTGACC
>WJIO01000271.1 GCA_014730235.1 Candidatus Poribacteria bacterium | reverse complement strand
GAGATATCCCAAAGACCCATAAAGCTGGATAACCCGGCGGGATTCAACGGCGAACTCAGGGAATTCCAGAAAGAAGGGCTTGCCTTTCTAATGCACAACAGAAGGGCTCTTCTGGCGGATTCAATGGGCTTGGGAAAGACGGTAATAGCATTATCATGGCTGGCTCAGATAAACCAGTATCCAGTTTTGATAGTCGTCCCCCCGCATCTCGTGAAACAGTGGGAATCTGAAACCAAAAAATTCCTTAACACAGTCAAGGTCGAACCATCGGAAAATAATATTCTCAGACCGGACAATGAGCTTACCTACCACACCATAACAGGCCTGACTCCTTATTCGCTTCCGAAAGCCCATATCTATTTCATACATTACCTTCTGCTCAGGGGATGGAAAGATCCTTTCCAGGAGATGGATTTCAAGGCTATCGTCTTCGATGAAATACAGGAACTCCGTCATGCCGGGACGCAGAAATACAGCGTAGCATCTCTTGTCTCGGAAAAATGCGAGAACGTCATCGGATTATCCGGAACACCTATCTACAATCGCGGCGGCGAGATATGGAACATCCTGAATATCCTGGAATTCCACTGTCTCGGTGACTGGGAATCCTTCACCAGGGAATGGTGTTACGGTTACGGATCTGATACGGTGGTGGATCCGGAACTTCTCGGCAAATACCTGAAAGAGGAAGGCCTGCTCCTGAGAAGGACAAAAGAAGAAGTGTTGTCAGAACTTCCACCGAAAAGACGCATTGTCCAAGAGATAGACGCTGACGAGGGAATGTATCAGGATTTGATAGGCAAAGCTGTGGAAATTGCCACTGAGATCCCTGATGTCGAAGATGTTTTTTTGAAAGGCCGTATGATGAGAGAGGCGGTTAATGAAACAAGAAGAATCACTGGTATAGCCAAAGCCCATCATGTAGCCCAGTTTGTCAAACTTATCCTGGAAGCGGGAGAGCCGTGCCTTTTGTTCGCCCATCATCATGATGTAGTTGATATCTACCTCAAAGAGCTTGCAGAATATTTCCCTGGCTGTATTACAGGCAGAGAAAACCTAAAAGAAAAAGATTGGGCTGTAAAGAATTTTATGGAAGAACGCACAAACCTTCTGATAATCTCGTTACGGGCTGCCACAGGCCTTAATCTGCCAAGGGCAAGAGCGGTTGTGTTTGGTGAGCTGGACTGGTCGCCTGCCGTCCACAGCCAAAGTGAGGACAGAGCACACCGGATCGGCACTAAAGACAGCGTTCTTTGTTATTATCTTGTCTGCGGCCATGGGACAGATGCTGACATGATGGAAGCCCTGGGTTTCAAGATAAGCCAATTCGTAGGGATTATGGGTGACAAGGAAGAGACAGAGGCGGAAAAGCTTCTGGGAAAGAAAGACACAACAGAATTCATGAAGAATGTCCTTGAGAAGCTCAGGGATACCAAGGTAAAAGCAGGTAATAAAGAATAGATGATAACGATGCAAACAAGATTAGCAAATAAAAATAAATTCAGATACAACAATGGAAAAAAATATGCAGCATAAAACATTGTTCTGTCTAAGTTTTAGCACGTTTTTATGAAAGATTCACAATTATAACAATAAATTCTCAATCTATTTTAGCATTAACTCCAAGCTATGGTCTTCTTTCCTTAATCTCAAACAAACATCCGCTGAACATATAATCACTACTAGGAGTATTGTCAAGAACCACAGAGCCAAAAACGCAAAAATCATCATCAGGAGCCCAGCGAGGTCTTGTGGCTTTGCCTTCCATGATTTTTCCTGACCACAAAACCTCTAGTTTTCGATATTTCTCGAAAGTAAGATATTTTTTTATATCACCGGGAGTTAGATTCCCCTTTAGCACTTCGGATATATTATATATCCGCTCTACTACGTAATCTATACCATTGCCATTATTACATCCTTGAAATGCAACGACAGTGCCATCAATCAAGGACTTTGCCTTATCTATATTCAATGTGTTGCTGATAGGTAAATGTAGTTTCAAACGAATGCCAAATTTTACGCCTCGTTCAATTGGCAATTTATAGTTATCATTCACATTTATGCTATTCGCATGACTTCTTAAAGCACTCCAAATAATGCAAGCTTTTCTAGTTGAACTTTCAGTGAAAAAGCTGCTCTCAAATGGGATTTTCACCCAACTAGCCAATGTATCGCCTTTGTCCCAAAGTCTAGGTTCTTGGTCATCTACACTAACCATTTCATATCTATAATAGTTAAGCGATTCGGATATCAAAGGGCAAGGGGGTTCGGGTAGTGACACGGTTTTCACCATCCACTGAGGTAAACCTTCAAAGATTAACCCCCTGCGGCAGAGAGTTCCAAAGCCACCAATATTATAGAATAGAATATTTTCTATATCGGGAAATATACCTTTGGGAGTCTCTTTTGATTTATATGTTCCTCTCAAAATCATAGCGTCATTATGCTTGATTTGTTTAAACTTTTCATATAGTTCGGCTTTGACCTTCTGTATCCAATATTTTTCATATTTCATTTTTTTTTCATCTACATTAAACCTGATATATTTAGTGGTCCACAAATTAACGATATTACCTTCTGTAGAAATCTGATGATCTAGTATTTCACACATAATAAGAATTCTCCTTTATATGTAATTATCAGTATATTTTCAGCACAACAAATTTATTCACACAATACTTTCGAATTCCATCTCAAGAAATATTAACTGCCAATAGAACATTTCAGAAATTCCCTAGTTTTCTCCAAAGAAAATGGAGTAATACCCTTTACTATATCCATTGATACATAGTAGAGCGAACAGTATATTGGCTTATCTGGATGAAGCTCTCGAAGAACATGATAATAAACAGATAACTGTTTCTGGTATTCTCCCTCATTGATCTCGGTCAGATCGCTCTTGTAATCTACGATTGTGATCCCATCATCACAAAATGCTACCAGGTCGATCTTACCGCGGATTAGATCGTTGCCGAGGGGCAATGAACACTGGACTTCTGGTCTCAGCTCTCTGGCTTTAAGCGACGTTATGAAGCTTCTTATCCGCTCAGCTTCAGGTTCGTTCCATTGGACATCAATACCAAGTGCCACTTTCTGGGCAAAATTATGGAGTTCATTACCAAAGTCCATGCCTTTTCCCAATTCAGGGCTGGAATACTGCATCAGGTCATGCACGCTGAATACATTTCCCTGTTTCTCATAATCACCTATAATAATCTCATCAAGTACCTCAGCTCCGCCAATATCTATAGACTCCATATTCTCAATATTTGCGGGATGATAGTCCTCTATAACCTCAAAACCATCTGCCATATCTTTAAAGAAAGTAGAGCAGGTCGGGTTTGCCGTAAACACCAGGTATTGCTTTGCCCTCGTTATGGCAACGTATAGCAAACGTCTCTCCTCGTCATAGTCGGAAAAGAGCTTTGTTGAAAGTAAGTCCGACTGCCATTTGTTGAAGACAAACTTGTGACCGTTCTTCTCACCATACTCTTTTCTTATACGTAAGCCCGTCAGGTCATGATAATATAGCATATCGCTGTCAGTGATTGTAGAAGGGAAATGCCTGCTGTTCACATCGACAATGAATACAACGGGATATTCAAGTCCCTTTGCCCCATGTATGGTCTGTATGGTTACGGCGTTCTCTGATCTATTTATGTCTATGTTCTGGGTTTCATTCTGATTGATGCTCTCCTCAATGAACCCAATCAGGTCAGGTACTGATGCCAGGGAATTGCGAAACAGTTCCTCAAGTTCTACGACCAGCGCGTTGGAATAGTCGCATGTGAAGCCGTAGAAGTTGAGGATATTATCTACCAAGGCTGCCAGATCCGATTTCTGCTTCAGCAGTTCTCCTCTAAATTGCAGGAGCCTTTCAGGCCACTGCTTCTTATGAATGATAGTCCTGATCTCTGCAAAACTGTAACCTTCTTTCTCCAGGACAGGGATCCAACCATTGCTATTTCTGACGTTCACCATCAATCTTAGCCATGCCAGCACCAGGATTGCCGGTTGTGTCCTGAATAACTCAATCCCGCCATCATAGTTGACAGGTATGCCATATTCCGTGGCTCTGGTCTGCAGTTCGAGACCAAATATCCTGGTTCGGGTGAGGACTGCAATGTCTCTGTAATCCACCGGATGTAGAGTATATTTATCTCCATCCCAATCTTTAAGCATATATTCGCTATTTTGGACCATCTCCCGGATCTTACCAAGGATTATATAGTATTCTTTATCTGTATCATCTACCATCATAAACTCGATATTTGTCTTATCGTCCAATTCCTTGCCAGCTAGCAAGTGTGTGATCTCATTTCTGACACTTTCGTCTATTTTCTCTTCCTTCGTTGCTCTGGCAATCAGAGAATTTTCGGAAAAATCCAGTATCTTCTGGGAACTCCTGTAATTGGTGACAAATTCCTTATGATTAGTGTCAGTATCAAAGCTAACGCGGGTATAGTCTATATTCAGGACATCCCTGTAATGTTCGATCTTATCATCAAAATCAAGAATGTTGTCTATTGTAGCGTACCTGAAACTATAGATTCCCTGCTTCCAGTCGCCAACGGCGCAAAGATTATTGGTCTTCATCAGAAGTAGTGTCATCATGAATTGCAATTCGTTGGTATCCTGGAACTCATCTACCATGACATAATCAAAAGCCGTCTTCTCCCTCAGTCCATGATCACCATGCAGTAATACAAAGGCAAACATAATCATGAATTCGAAATTGATCTGGTTGGAGTGCATACAAAATTTTATATACTCCAGATATGCATCATAGACAAATTTCATGAGTAAGGTTCGATCATCACTGCAAAATGCAGATTCTGCCATCTCCGGGTTTACCCATACTCCGTTGAAGAGTTCTTCTTCCTCAGGATGGGAAATATATATATTTTCCCGGAATTTGGGTTTAAAAGACTTTAGAAACTCTGACTGTGTCCGTTTGCCATTCTTGCCCTGACCAGGCTCATTAAGAACACGGAATCTTTCCATGTATCCTGCAAAATCACCTTCTAACATTTGGATACCGTTCCCAAACCAGGCATCCTTAGTGGGAAATATACCTTTGCAGCAAAGTCGTTTGATCAATGACAAGACTTCAGTGTCCTCTATCACCTTGTATAAGTCAACATATTTTGGGTTCCGCTCCCGAAAATCGCCGAAGAATGTCTTGAATATCTGGCGCTCATAGATACTGTTTTCCATAACCCTGTAATTATGGAGCTTTTCCTGTATACCCAGGTATTCCGGCGCGCTCAGTCCATGTTTTTTTAGCAACCCGTTGCAGTATGAATGAAAGGTGCTGATAGGAGCATCCATCAATTCCCATATATTATACATATCAGAGCATTGATTTATTATTTCATCGCGCATATGTTCAGCCGCATTGTCGGTAAATGTCAAAAGAAGGATCCTGTCTGGTGAAACTTTCTCCAGAATACTCCTGTATCGTTCAGTAATAGTGGTTGTTTTTCCCGTTCCGGCTCCTGCGTCAACGACATATATACCATCTATGCTCCGGGATATATTTTCTTGTTCGGGATTCAATTGTCGTGGCATTTTAACTCCTTCTGCCATATGGCTATCTATAGCTTGTTCATGCAAATATCACTGCAAGAGCATTTTTTGCAGACTTTTCTTGACAATGGCCGGGCTGGGAAACCATCCCGTAGGTAAGTATTCATCTCTAAAAGCTTTTCCTGGACAAATAACTCAAAGGCATCCAGGTCTTCCTTGAAGAATAATGCAATCTTTTGTCTGTTTCCAGTCCTAAGTGATACTATGGTCTTCAGGAAGCTATCAGCACATTCTTGCAAAGATTTATTTTGTTTTCCCATTCCATCAAATATATATTGGGAGAACATATCCTGATACTGGCTGTTAAGTAATTGTTGATTATCGAATTGTAAAGCTTCCGGTATAGGGTTTTGTCTAAAAAAACTACTTAACGCTTCAGTTCCCAGGTTGCTGATTATCTTCCTCCTGTCTTGGGAGGAAGCCAATAGTTCCATTGCGTCTTCTGATTGCAGAAACTGGTTAAAGGCGAGGGGATAATACCTGATAAGAACTGTGCTAGTATCAGGATCTGCTACTCCATTGATTATATCCTTGTAATTTCCCAGGCAATAATAATGAAGAAAGCTTATAGTATCTGTATTATAACGTCGCAATTGATGAATATATAGTATCGGCTGAAAGTCCAAGTCATCCATGACAGAATATGAATCCTGCATATCACTGCGGTCTACATCCTCACTGTCTGCATCATCGATAAATCCTTTGTTAACAATGAATCTGGGATTTGCTCCTTTTACGATTTTGGATGCCGACTTCTTTTTCATACCTGACTTATAGTCTACTATAGTCGAATGATCCACAATCAGGTCAAATATGCCTTTAATGTCAAGGTCGTCATCTATAAATTCTGGTTCCGAATTCTTGCTGTCTATACTCATTCCCAGAAGATTAGCAAAACGATTTTCTTCGCTTCGTTTTGACTTATTAATCACATCCAGAGCAATGCTATAGTCCACCTCAAGTGCATCAATGAAAGACCGTATATTCTGGACTCCTATATTGAAAAGCGTATATTCTTTATCAATCTTTATATCACTTACCATTTTTCTGTATTCTGCTATCATATGATCCACAAAGAAGCTATTTCCCCTACTATTAACCACATCCGGATAATTGAAATAGAAGGCAGCAAAATCATGCAGCAGATTGCCTTTCAAAAAATATGTTTCTTCCTTTGGACTACTCAGATGTTCATAGGCATATAGCTTTGGACACTGGACAAAAGCATTCAAAGAACTCTGTGAGAAATGTGTAAATTTATATAACTCAGCTTCTATATCTGATACGCTGCCTTCCCAATTATCAGTATCAGCAACGATGCCCATCTTTTTGATTGTAAACACCGGATCCGAAAAGTTATCAATAGTAGGTTCCAATAGAGCGTTAAAATAGTAGCAAGGAATGACTTTCTGGTTATCTTTCATACTGGACACAAAATAATATCTCTGTTGTCCCTGCTGCAGAAGAATCTGAAACATATCAAGACTTTTGGCGTTTTCGTTCCTGCTATCCAGCCATTCCTCATTAACATTTCTGGTCCATGATGCGTCCATTCCCAGGAAGAGGCAGACAGGTCTGTCAACATATGCTGAGTTCATACAGTTGACCAGCAGCGCTCCGCTCTTATTTCCCGGTATATCAAAATCAAAGTTCGTCATGTAGTATACTAGGTTTGAATAGGAGTCAAAGTTTACAACCTGATTCCTTATATCCAATTGCTCAAGCAAATCCATGAATTCTGTTGGCGGCTTGATATCCCTGTCTCTTAACCAATCCATAACTTCGGCATAGCTTCTTGCTGTAATATTTGTAAGGAAATTATATAAGTCATTCAAATTTGTATCTTTGTTTGCAATATTTATGTATTCTGATAGCAAGTATTTACTATACCCGTGGTTAATGTGCAAGGAGAGAAGATTGGCAATTGGTAAAAATTCTCCTACAATACGGTCGTTTAAATTCATACCAATTTCTATAAGTCTTAGTATTTGTCTTGTTAAAAAATGATCACTCAATTGCCTTCTTGTGTTAAGCGGAACACCTCTGTTTGTTAGCCTGGATCTGACGAGCGGCAGATAAGAACTGTCTGGATTAAGCACAATAGCTATATCATCCGCATTTTCTCTGTCGATTATAGAGACGACTTTATCAACAACGTTTTTCTCGCTGGGGAAAGCGTATAATTCCGGCAGTTCATACACCTCATTTGTGAAAACACCGATTTCGTTATACACTTCAGGCAAGACACTTTTATCAAGCTCTGTAAATAAGTCATAACCAACGACCGCTATACGTTTGCCCGTAAGGACAGAACGGTTAAATCGCTCCATGGCGCTATATACTGTTGGCAGATCCCACACCAGGTTCAGCATTTCTGCTACAGAATCAGTCATATATTGCCCAACCTGTTGTATTTTACCTTTGTTCTGCCAGATATGGAATATCCTGCTTACGTTATAATGTGTTTGCTTGATTTCCAGATCCAGACTTTTTGCCACCTTCAAAATCGCCGTTGATTCATCCATTAAAGGTTTACCCAGGTTATGAACTGCATATTCAGAGGCCAGTTCCTTTGGGGTAACTGCAAACATACCCAGCATAGGTTTATCAAGTTGCTTATTCAGTGCTGTTCGCAATGGGGCATCGACTGTAATAACCAGATCATGATCTTTGACTTCTTCATATATTTGCCTGATAGATTTGACTTTTCTCATTATTCTGCACTTTCTCCCTGAAATAAAGCACTCATAGAAAACACCAGGATGAAACTATATTCCAGCCATTCCATAG
>WJIO01000025.1 GCA_014730235.1 Candidatus Poribacteria bacterium | reverse complement strand
CTAGGAAAGCATTAGACATAATTTCATAATTATCCCTGAGGAATTGTTCTCTTTCAGGCGTCCATTTTTTCAACCGGCGTAATTTCAGAGTTCCCAGTCTTTTTTCAATAGCACATACGGTTTTATTCAATTTCTCCGCCAGTTCATCATTGGTCATTTGCATATAGTTTTCACGCAGAAAGTTATCCTTTTCCTCAGTCCATCTGTCTCTTTTTAAGCCCAATTTCTTAAGCTGATAACCAATGCCACCGGGAGTAAGTCCGAAATATTCAGCTAACTCTTTGTTGGTCATTTTTTGATAGTTATCCCTTAGAAACTGTCTGTCCTCTTCCGTCCATTTCCTTCTAGCCATGTTATACTCCTACCACCTTATTATAATTATAAAAAATAAATGACCAAACCGGTACCTTTGACTCAATTATCCTATTAAATATTCTAGTTTATAATAGGAAATGGGAACCAACTTGGTCATATAGTAATGCACTATTAAGATTAATCCGATTGATCAGATAATATGAAATTGCTTACAGATTTTCATTTAAAAACCTGTAAACCGGCATAAATAAAGATAAAAGATTCCATCCCAGAATGGCAAACCAGCAAAAAGTATAACGTATTTAATTCTATGTGTCAAGTTTATTTTTTAGACGCTTTGCCCTATGCCAGTTTTTCATGTTTTTTTGACATATATGAAAATATTATGATAGTTGAAATTATAGATCCAGTAACGCCAACGGGCCAGAAAGCCCCAGTTTTATCAACTAACCATCCCAGCAAAGGAGCGATTATCATGGTTGTAACGGATATGGATTGGGATTCGATGGACAATACAGTCGCGCTGATTTCCGGGGTTGAATGGACATTGATTCGGCTTAGCATTACCGGTCTCCAGAAATTCATAATAGTTGATAGGATAATAAATATGGTAATTACGGCGACATTTATTTTAAACCAGAGCAGTGGAATTAAAACCAGATACATTAACCAATTTGCATACCATAATGATCGGGCTGTTGATTCTTCACCGCCCCGCCAATTTGATAACTTGTGGGATTGTCTTGAGGCAATAAAGGCAAGGATATTAAGGATAAAATAGACAAAGCCTACCAAGATTGCGCCTCTTTCTTTGTCCTCCAAAGCCACCAATACAGGAAGGGCAACCGCCGCCTGTTTTAATATGGGTTGAAGATAATATTTACCCACATTAAACATACCCTGAAAAGTCATAGATTCAGTAATCAGCCTTCTCATAGAAGGCATTCTGGTTACTTCCCTGAAGGCATCTTTCAGCAGTAAAGCTACGGATTTGATAGAAAATTTGGTTTTTCTTTCACCATCAAGAACAGCATCATAACCGAAAAAGTTAATTATTCCAAGTATATATGGTATTATGGAGAACCAGAATATGTTATTATAACTGCCTGAATAGAATACCAGAGCAGCGGCAATTATAACAGACAAAGCAGATCCGATCTTTGACCATGACCGGGTATATCCATAGACCCTGGTCTTTTCATTGACCCGACCCTGAATTCTCAGCCAATCGAAGATCATGGCCTTATGGGTTCCGGTTCTGAAGGCTTCACCAAGTGCAAAGAAGAACATGGCCAGAAACAAAAGGATAATGGATTTACTCAGCGCAAATACAGCAAAGGATATTATATAAGATATGAATGAAAACATCATAGCCCGTCTTCGGCCATAGAGGTCAGCTACTGCGCCGCTGGGTATTTCAAAGAGATTAATACATATTTCCCGAAATCCCACCAGTATACCAATTAGAAAAAACGACAGCCCTTTTTCACGAAAAGCCAATATGATAAAAGGTGCATAATACTGCTGGTTTTTCAGGAATCCATATAACGAAAACCGGAATAACATTGATTTTTGCATAAATTTTCTATTCATATACGACGACGCAATTCCACAGCATCACTGGGACATAATTCCTGGCAACAATAACACTCTATGCAGGCTTTACGATCAATGACAGGAAACTTATTGACTATTTTTATGGCCCTGGCAGGACAGACTTTGGCGCACCTTCCGCATCCCTCGCATTTACCCTCCAGCATGAAGGGCCTGCGCTCCATGAAAAATCGGAATATACGATTGTTTACCGCCCATCCGCCCATGTGGCAAAGGAAGGTTGCAGGCATTTCAAAATCCTGAATAGCATTTAACTCACCTACTATTTCCATATTTGATACGTCAATATCCCCAATGTCGCGTTTTTCCGCTACTTTCAGGCAATAAATTTTCTGGGGCTTTTTTCCCATCATGGTGGTCATAGCGGCATCTACAGCCACGCCATCATCTGATGCTATTATTTTGCCTATGTGTCGAATATCTCCGGATGATGGACCGTTACCTTCCATGCCCAATATTCCGTCCATAATAACCAGATCAGGAACACGTATCTGATAAATATCCACCAGGGCTTCTGAAAATCCCTTGTAAGAGCTTGTTATTGCGTGCATTTTGGTTTTTTCGCCGCCTACCAATGTACCAAAGCTGTTTTTTATGGCACCGGTGATCTGGGTCAAAGTGTGGGTTTTGAATTTAGGCAGAGAGATCATAATATCTGCATCCATCACTTCCCTGGATACCAACAGTTCGTCAACAAACCTGCTTTTTAGCTTCACCGGTATACCTTCTTTTGATATATTCCTGTAACATCCCATGGAAGCCTCAGCAATGCCTGTGGATTGTGCGCATTTTTCGTTTGATCTGCTGCCAAATACCCCGGGATTATCACCCACCCACACCTCAGCACCGGCATCCAACAAATACTGGACAACGGCTTTTATAACAGCGGGATGTGTCACAGTAGCCCTTTCAGGACGATAATCATTCAGCATGTTGGGCTTCACCAGAACCTTTTTATTACTAAAGTCCAGGGGAAATTCCTGAAACACTTTTTTTATGGAACCATCCACGAAGTTATAATCATTGCAGTCCAGAATTAAAACTTTGCTCATTTTATACTCCAGAAAAAGAAGTTTTAGTTTCACTTAACAGGCAACGATGGCAAACCCTCATATTTTAAAAGGTCGGTTTGTCCCATCCCACTTTTAAATAAGCAACACACCGATTTTTCTACATAGAATGTTCGACTCTCTCAAGTACCGTCCTTTTTAATTCCGGTGAAAGCCTGTTGAAATATTCCGAATATCCCCCAACTCTTACTATCAAATCCTGATGTCTTTCAGGGTGTTCTATGGCATCCTTTAATACTTCCTGATCCACCACGTTAATCTGAATTTGCATACCACCCAGATCAAAGTATGTGCGAATAAGCTGTTGCAGCTTTGTCCGACCAGTTTCTGTTGCAAAGAAATCCCTTGTAAATCTGGCGTTTACCACCAGTGTTCCCGGGGCCAGATGATGAGGAATTGAAGCGACGCTTTTCAACATGGCTGTAGGACCGTTTTGATCCCTGCCCTGAACCGGGCCTGCTGAATCGGCCAGGGGTGCGCCGTTGAGTCTACCGTCAGGTGTGGCTTTTACCGGATGACCTGCACCAGCGTAAGTCACAAACATCAGACATGAGGCCAGGAATTTACCACCCCGCCAGGGTGCATATTGCAAAAACTCCTGAAATACAAACTCAGCCACTTCTTCAGCTATTATATCTGCTGCTGGATCGTCATTGCCAAAGCGAGGGCAGGATTCCAGACGTATTCTTAATTCTTCGCTGTTTTCGTAATTTTTATTAATGGCTTCCAGGAGTTCAGCTCCGGTCTTTTCGTTTCTTTCAAACACAACCTCATTAACAGCCGCAAGGGAATCAACCACATTGGCAAGACCGGCCACGTTTATCACACTCCAGTTATACCTGGCGCCGCCTGCGTTATACTCCAAACCGTTATCGATACAGTCGTCAATGAGCAGACTTCGCATAGGTTGAGGTCGTAGTCGTGCTTTTACTTCTTGATCTGCGTTTACATCCCGGGCTATTTCCAAAACAACATCAGCCACGTCGGATTTGTATTCATCAAATAATTCTTCGAAAGTCTTAGCTGTGGCGAGATGATCTTCCAGAGTTTCGACCAGTATTAACGGCAAATTTATACCTGCATCCAGAGAACCTACATTGGAACAGCCATGAATCATGGTTTCAGTGCATCCGCCGCCGTTATACCATCCCAGATCTGATTCCCTGATACCCAGATGAGCGTCGCGAAGGGATGAAATGAAACCCTCTTCTTTATACAAAGCCGGTATTCCGCATCCGGTTGCTACGGCGTCCAGGGCTGCATCCCAGACTTCCTGAGGCATCTCTTTGTGGATGTGAAGTTGCAGGTTGGGCCGTCGTATGTTATGGGCGGCTTCCAGACATGCTACGGTAAGTTCATTATATGCAGGATTACCTTTTGAATCTGTGCCGCCTATACCTGTGCTCCATCCGTTGTTAGCATCAACATTTTCCCAGAAGAGTCGGAATAGTTTTACCGCTTCGTCATGACTGGTTTTACCCGTTTCCAGATCAACTTTATAATATGGATAAAGCTCCTGATCTATACGCCCGGGATTGTCGCAGTCATCCAGGTAGTATGTGAAATTATAAGCCAGAAAAGCCTCAAAAAAACTTCGTGCAGGTTGAAGGGGAACTCGCCTGTATGCTGAAATAATGCGCTTTAAATGTGTATTATCCTGATCAATACTCTCCAGGTAATCCAGTATATTTTCATGCCATTTCATAATACCTTCCAGCACATCCAGAAGGCCCTCGTAAAAATCTATGCGCTCCTGATCTTCCCGATTCTTTGCATTTTCAAGGCCTTTTTTAATACGCCGTTCATGTTCCAGAAGGCCTTCCTGTAG